>CAZJUF010000149.1:0-7676 GCA_964549055.1 uncultured Hyphomicrobiales bacterium
CCCCATTTTATCTGCACCAAAACTGTTCTGGCAGCTCTATGCCAAAGGTGCCTTCAGATAAATCCGACACCATTCCCGCCTTTTCCTACCCGTCATCTCCGATACCAAAAGCGTTGGCGCCTGAACAATAGCTCACCCCGTCATACCGGCAAAAGCCGGTATCCAGACAGCACCGTATGACCTTGGAGCGCTGGATACCGGCTTTCGCCGGTATGACGGGGTGATGGATAAAACCTCACAACCATCGCTACGACAAAGAAGCCTACAATCCAGATCACTTCCTACCACCACTAAATAAGGGTTCCCTTTTGACAGATATCAAAACTCTGTAACTGCATGAAATTATGGAACTAATTTGTATATCTAATCGAAATATTGGATAATCAGACAAAAGTGCCAATGTCAGCAATGTGGACAAAGCTGTCTATGACAGGAACATCCAGACGGCAACCGCAGCCAGTATTCCACCGAACATCATGTTTAGATTTCGGGCGCTGGCTGGTGTTCTGAAATACTTGGCAATCTTGTCACCAATCAGTATCCAGATTGAAAATGCTACCAGATTGTTAAAGGTGAAAACGGTGGTAATTAAAATAACGGCGACCAACCAATCGCCATCTGACTGGCTAAGAAACTGAGTGAACATAAGTGCGATGATTACATAGGCTTTGGGGTTGAGAATGAGCAGGATAATCCCGTCCACAAACGTCGCCGGTTTTGCCGTTTCGTTTCCCTCAAGTGTCCCGGCTTTGAACAATTTCCATGCAATCCAAAGCACATAAAGAGACCCTGCAGTTTTCAGTGCCACAAAAATTTGGGGAAATCTGTCCAGAACTGTGATGAAACCAAAACCGATAGCCGCCGTTACGATCCAAGTCGCAATATGGTAGCCGACATTAGCTGGCACGGTTGATCGGAAGCCAAACCGTGCACCATTTGCGGCAAAGAACATGTTACCGGGGCCGGGGCTGTAGGCGAGCGGGAAAAGGAACAATACAAGAGCAACGGTGGTTTGAAGCATGGAAGCATCCTTAAAGATTGGACGCCATATAACACGCGCCTGTCGATTGGATCGACCCGATTCTTGCGCATAGGTTTTTGATTGGAGGTAGTAACTTTGGGCTCAATCCAGTAGCTCAGCCTTTCAGGGCCTCAGGTAGTGACAGAACCACGGTTTCAAACAAAGAGATAATCTTGTCGATATCCTGTTCGCTGTGACCGGCTGACACACTGCAACGCAGCAGGCACACACCGTTGGGTGTTCCCGGTGGCAGGGCAATATTAACGTAGACGCCCGCATCCAATAACTTGTTCCACAAAACGATTGCTGTTGGCTCATCAGCAATGCGCACCGCTATAATCGGGCTTGGCACATCGCAACACAACGCGAGACCCAAAGATTTAAACCCGCGGTGAAGGCGCTCACTGTTGTGTCGCAGCTTTTGCCGCAATTCAGGCCGCGCTTCCAGCTGTTTTATCGCTTCTTTAACAGTCGCAATCGTTGCCGGTGAAGGCGATGCTGAAAACATATAAGCGCGCGCGGCAAAGCGCAGCATTTCAAATAATTCATGGTCACTGGCAGCAAATCCGCCAATCGCACCAAAACTCTTGGAAAATGTGCCGACAACAAAATCAACATCGCTTTCCAGTCCCGCTTCATCAGCAAGCCCACGACCGTTGGCACCCAAAACCCCGGTTGAATGGGCTTCATCCACCAGCAGCTCAAAACCATACTCATGTTTGACATCAACAAATTCGCGCAACGGTGCGCGATCACCAAACATCGAGTAAATACCTTCCAGCACCACCAGCCGGCCACCCTCATCCTCACTTGAACGCCGCAACCGCTTGGCCAGGTCATCAGCATTATTGTGTTTGAAACGAATGAGCCGCGCACCAGAAAGTGCACAGGCATCATAGATGCTCGAATGACTGTCGGCATCGAGATAAACCGTATCGCGCGGTCCCGCCAGTCCGGCAATCGACCCCAGATTGGCCTGATAGCCGGTTGAAAACACGATTGAGTGTTTGCGATTAAGGAAACTGGCAAGTGATTTTTCCAAATCAAGGTGGAGTGCATAAGAACCATTGGCGATGCGCGAGCCAGTAGTGCCGGTGCCATAGTCCTCCAGCGCTTTCTGGCCTGCCTTGATGCACGCTGGATCAAAGGTAATCGCCATATAATTGTTGGTGCCGGCCAGGATGATTTCCTTACCGTCAATGCGCGCGCGTGTCGGCGAATAAACATCATCCATCCGCAGACCGACAGCATTTTTGCCAAGCGCAAGCATTTTCTTGTGCCGCTCCACCAAAGGGCGGTATTTTTCCAGGATATCCATTACTTTAAGCCCCCTTGACGCGGGCTTTGACCACATCAATCAAATCGCTCAATGTGCGGGTTTCACCCAGAATATTAAGGGGGATATCGATGTCGAATTCATCTTCAACCTCCATGACAAAATCCATCACCGAAACCGAATCAATGTTCAAATCAGCGGCAATATCAGTATTTTTTTCGAGCTTTACATCTGCTGTATTGAACGGTCCTATCAACCGGCACAATTTCGCAAAGATTTCATCATCAGTTGCCATTTTCTACCTTATTAAATACCAGGCTCTGTGGATGCTTGCACACAGGCCGTAAAATTATTATATCCATTTTTCTTTCCGGTACCACTCCACCGTTTTGGAAAAACCGTCTCTAAATCCTGTCTGCGCGGACCATTTAAAATACTCCTCAAACATGAAATGTTTTGCCACCCAGTCGGGGTGATAAATTTCATCAATTTTCTGTCTGGTAACCATCGGGGTTCTGCCCACCAGTCGAGAACATGTTGAAATACCAATAGCCACCAGTTCACACAATGCCTTGGGCAGAAAATAACACCATATTTTTCGTCCCGTGCTCTCGCTCGCCAGCAGGGCAAGATCCTTCCACGAATACCCCTCGTGGCGGCCATCGTGGAGTTCATGGGTCATCTTCGATTTAAATTTCTTCGACGTTGCCGCAACCACAATCGCGCACGCCAGGTCTTGCACAAAAATCAGCGAAATGCGGCTTTTGGTATTGCCGGGGATAAATGCGATTCTGCCCAAAAACATTTTCATCAGCGGCAAAGTTGCTTTATCGCGCGGCCCATATACAGCCGGTGGCCGCAAAATAACCCACTTCATTTTCCCGGCGTGTCTGTGCAAAGCGTGCTCGCCTTCTCGTTTGGAGGCGGCATAATCGGAAACTTTCGGCTCACGCGCAGCCATTGTCGAAATATGTATAAATCTGCTGATATTGGCATCCACACAAGCCTTGATCAGCCGCTTCATTGCGACAACATTGATTTCGTTGAATTGCTTCAGGTTTTTTGCCTTGATAGCACCGGCACAATGAATAATCGTCTCCGCTCCCTCGACCAAAGCCGCCAGAGCTTTAGGTTCTTCCAAGGAGCCCGTGCACACTTCCACACCATCAAGCCAGTCAGCTTTTGTTTGAGAACGCACCAGCACCCGAACAGGAATATTCTGGCGAACCAGTTCCTCAACCACATAACGACCGACAAAACCGGTTGCTCCTGTGAGCGCAATGAGACCTTGTGTCATCAAAAACCCCGGGACCAGTCAACAATCGCAATTGTGCTGTTTAGGCCTACAATAGCGGTGATTATTCTGCAGCCTCTGCTGCCGCTCCTTCAGCCAGAGAGCCTGTGCGCATCCGTGTCGGCGGCACCAGACTGGCAGCAACACCGGCAAAGATTTCTCCCGATATCAACAATGCCTTGGCCCCGGCGCGAGAAAGTTTACCTGAAGAGGTAAATGGCAAGCTACGCGGCGGCACCAGAACCACTTCGCATTCGACACCGGAGTGTTGATGCACCACAGAGGAAACGGACCGGCGAAACTCTTCGCGCTGGCCCTCATCGCCCAACCGGCATTGCACCAAAACGGCAATTTGCTCACTGCCGCACTCTTTGTCCAGCGCAAAGGCCGCTGCATCTCCCGCCCGTAGTCCATCCAGACGCTCAACAGCCCACTCAATGTCCTGAGGCCAGATATTGCGTCCATTGTGTAAAATCAGATCCTTGCTGCGCCCGGTAATAACCAGCTGTTCATCAATCTGGTATCCCATATCCCCGGTCGCCATCCATCCATTGGAATGAAAGACTTCACAGGTGGCAGCATCATTATCATAATAGCCGCCCATCAGGCTTGGGCCTTTGATAAACACGTGACCAATCTCGCGATCGCTCAGAATCTCTCCCTTGTCACCGCGAATTTCGACGTAATGGTCTGCCATAGGCCGGCCACAGGCCACAAATGAGCGAACATTTTGCGGATCAGCGGAATTGCTCTTCACCGCGGGAACAGCGCGACGGGAAATCTTGCAGTGAGCCCGGTCAACGTGATCAACCAAAATCGGCTCGTCAAGAGCAGCGAAAGTTACCGCCAGAGTTGCTTCAGCCATACCGTAGCTGGGTAAAAAAGCATCGGAATTGAAGGATGATTCGGCAAACGTCTCGCTAAAAGCATTAAGCACATCAGCGCGCACCATATCTCCGCCAATTCCGGCAACGCGCCATTTTGACAGATCAAAATCACCGGCCGCCTGCTTGACCCGGCGACAGGCCAGATCATAACCGAAAGACGGGCTGTATGAGATTGTGCAGCCATTATCAGACATAATTTTCAGCCACAGCAATGGCCGGCGCGCAAAAGCACTTGTGGCAAGATAATCAACCGAAACCTGCCCCAGCATAGGCGCGAGACAAAAACCGACCAGCCCCATGTCATGATACAGCGGCAACCAGGAAAACGCCCGGTCTTCCGGCGTTAACTTCAAACCATGACGCAAAATACCGCCCGCATTGGACATAACTGATTTTTGCGTAATCAAAACCCCTTTAGGGCGGCTGGTGCTGCCTGAGGAATATTGGATATAGGCGACTTCTTCAGGTCCGAAAGGTTGAAACGTCTGTTCCGACTGAGGCAGTTCATCCAACTGGCTAAAGGTCAGGCATTGCGCCACGTCGGCCCGTTTGCAGGCTTCAAAAACAACATCGAAGGCATCATCCGGGGTCAATGCCACATTAACCTGCGCACTGTCCATCATGCCTTTCAGGCGCATGATATAGGCTTCTTTACCGCCAATATTCATACTGCAAGGCATCGGACACGGTATCAGACCAACATATTGACATGCAAAAAACGCCGCCAGAAAATCGGGCGACGTTACAGCAACGATGGCAACTCTGTCGCCGCGCTGCAAATTCATTGAATTTAATTTCGCGGCTGTTTCTACGGCGCGATCGCGCAAATCTTTAAACGGTACAACATTTTGCAGCACACCGCGCGGGGAGTAAAAGTTAAATCCTGTCTCGCCGCGAGCGGCATATTCGAGACCCTCCAGCAGCGTGGCAAAATTTCCGAGATTGTGCGGAAGATTTTTGTTAGCCCGAAGCGTTGGCGCGAGATCATTTTTATTATTCATAAAACTACTAATTCCACCTGCCCTGTACAACTGAACCGTGATGCCGCGCTAAAACACGAGTTCGGCAAAATTCCCTGAATATCAACCGCCTTCGGATTGGTTGACGCTTTTTTTAGCAACTCTGTTTCCAAACCATGCCCACATAAACTTAGAAACGGGCATACTCACAATATTTTCGGTCTCGTCAAATCGAACACATTAAATATCTGCGTGCGACGAAAGCTCAAAAAAGTCTTTGAAACTCTTCATTGCCTGCTTGTTATGTTTCATTTTTAACAAGCCCTTACCAACCTGCCAAATCAAAAGGTGTTACAGTTTGTAACGCGGCAATAACATTTCTTTAACCTTTGAATTTTCCCTCTGTTATTCCTCAAGTAATGAGGTGATTCGCCTAAGGGCATCTGCAGAAATGCCCGGGTTTTCGGGTTTTTTGACAACCCTGGCAACTTTGCTCTCCAGCGATGGAAAAGGCTGTGCCAGGTCATTGTCAAAAAGCGGTTTTATCAACAATTCCATTTGGCGCGGCGGATTTATCAATCCGCACGCCCGCAAACCCCGCCACGGCAGCAAAAAAGGAATCAAAACGCCCGACCCGGCAGCCAGGCGGTCAAAGCGGTTAAAAGCCGCAGAAACGCTGGCTGTAAAGCAGCCCTGCCAGCCAACAGGGAGTTGAAAAATCTTCACTGGCTTATTCACGGAAAATGCATCCGCAATCATCGATGCACTGTCTGAAGTCACGATAATCTCATCGCCCAGCGACAGGAGTGCGGCATAGGGGTTGGATTGACCCTTGGCAACCGGCTTCCAGGGGACAAATGTTGCGCCTGCGCTAAATTCACGATGCAGGGTTTCGACTACTGATGGAGGTGTGCGCGGACTGGCAACAGCAATCAGACTGCCGCCAAGGTCATTTGCGTGTTGCTGTGCCAGACGTGCCAGATTTTGCGCAGCCTGTGCGGTAAATGTCGCTGTGCTGTTGCTGCCCCCGGCAATCAGAATAACGTATGGCCGCGGCTTGCCAGCGGTGAACTTTGTGTGGGTTCCATTTATATCTTCATCATCTGGCTTGCTCAGACCAGACGGCGGCACCGGCAACTCCAGTACATTTTCACCCGGCAAAAGGCCATATTGCGGCGTCGTCACCACCAGATCAAAATGATCCCGATGAGCGCGTGGCCGGCCCAGTTGCACCAATCGGGTGCGGCCACCTGATTTTTCCCTGATATAACGCGCGATTGCGACACTTCTTTTGCCAACGCCAATCACCATTCGCGGCCACGGCGGCCTGATTTCCTCCCGTGCGGCGGGACGAAGCGAAAGCAAAGACGCCCCCTTAAGTATGTTAGGCACCATATGCAGGGGGTTATAGGTCAAATGTTTTTCAACACCCGGCATCTCGAGGTGTGCGGCAATGCTGCGTATTTGAGCGTTATCACCGCTGCGCGGACCCAATAACAACCATACGCAATCCTGCTGGCTCTGATTTTCCAACTTATCCGCCCTTTTCGGCTTATGAACGCCCTTTTTACCAGCTTCAGAGCCGCAGTCCCATTTTTTTATTGCCAGCCATAAATAAACTATTCAAGATACTGCCACAGATAACGGCGGAGCATTGTGGGGGCAGAAACATCAAACGCAACGCGTTTGAGGCGCGTTTATAAATTTTTGGTAACAGCTATTGGCATAGCATGTTCGAGTTATGCCGTTCCTGCCCAGGCTCGTGAAACACTGCTTCTCGCTGGTGGCGGTTTCGCTCACCGGTCCTTCTCCCAGTATACCGGAATAATTGTCCCCCTCGTTAACGGCAAACACGTCCTTTTGCACGACGGTCCGATACTGCGTTTCTGGCAAAAATCCTACAGTTTTTCCTATAAAACCGAACTTAACCCCACCAGCCCGGCAAAAACCCGGATTAACGCGTTTGGCGGCAGTGTGACCGGCGAACTGGGGTATCAGAAAAATCTGTCTCGCGGCCATCTTGCTGGCTACCTCGGCCTGACTTACCGCCAGTTCAGCTTGTCTCCAAAAGACCCCGGAGCCGATTTGGACAAAAACCCTGTCGGCATTCCCCTGACCCTTGATGGCACCTGGTCTCTCTTTGACAAGGTGTCTGTCTCTTCCAATCTTTCCTATACCGTCTTTCACAAAGATTACTGGGCCCAGATGAAAATCGGATACCGGCCCACCCCCTCAACGC
>CAZJUF010000150.1:0-7525 GCA_964549055.1 uncultured Hyphomicrobiales bacterium
CCACACTGAGAGAGACCATAGGTAAAAAGTCCTGATTTAAACGATGCGATTTATCAATGTAACATTGCCCTGCGCCAATCGGTTGAGATTTTCAAGCAACTGGTCAACGATGTTTTTTTCGTAAGCCCGGGTTTCCCCGCCCGTATGGCTGGTAACAATGACATTTTGAAAGCCCCACAGCGGTGATTCTTGTGGCAGCGGCTCAACCTCAAAGGTATCAATCCCCGCCCCGGCCAGCCTTTTTTCCTCCAGCGCCACAACCATCGCGGCCTGGTCAACACAACGGCCACGGGCAACATTGATAAGATAAGCGCTCGGCTTCATTGCGTTAAAGGCAACGGCATCAATCAGATTGGTGGTTTCAGGCGTCAACGGACAAGTCAAAACCACAACATCGGCGCGCGGCAGATGTTGATGTAATTCAGATGTGGGATAAATTTCATCAACGAGATTTTCAAACCCTTCCGTGTTGCGTTTAATGCCAATGGTCTTCATGCCAAACGCCCGGGCAAGCTGGGCCGTGCGACTGCCAATATATCCCAGGCCGACAATCAGCATGGTTTTACCGGGCAATTCGTCTTCGCGCATCGACATGGCTTTTCCCATACCGCGCCAATATTTTTTGTTTTGCTCATCACGGGCGATATGAATGCGTCGTGTCAGCCCCAAAAGCAGGGCAAACGCATGTTCACTGACCGCATTTGAATTAACCCCGCCAGCATTACACAGAACAATCGAGCGGGATTTTAATTCTGACGTGTCAAAATAATCATACCCCGCCGAAATCGCCTGGATGTATCTCAGCTTGTTTTCGTGCTCAAGCCAGCTGTTTTTCCAGAACCCGGATAACACCAGCACGTCCGCTTCACTCATGCGCGCCACGGTATCTTCCCGGGTAAAGGTCTGGAAATGCCGGATACCGGTATCTCTACTGGCAAACTCATCGATAAAATCATAAGCCGAATGGGCAAATTGTATGGTGAGATCTTCTGGTTGAGGAAATTTCTGCATGCGGCATTTGTAACGATGTTTTGTCGTGGCTGCAATCTAATCGCAACGGTTTCCACCGCCTTCTGGTTGTCGATGCGCGAGGGTGAATGTTTTTCTTCACCCTCGGTGAAATCTGATATAACAAACCTGTGATCAGACACGAAAGGCGTAGAAGTTGAGATACAGAATATCCCGTAAAGTCAACCTTATCCTGGCTAAAATCTTCAAGGTGCCCCGAAAACGCGCCCAGCTTATTGCCAAAGGTGTCAATTACGCACTCCAGCCCTTTGCCTACCGCCCGCGCAAGGAAATGGCACTAAAACTGAAGACGACACCAAAATCCCCCCTGCACATTGACGCGAATACGGCATTCTGCATCACTGATTTTGCGAAAATCCCTGAAGTCGCCCCGGCCATAGAGCGGGCGAGACGGGTTTATGACGAAGCGCGCGCGCAGGAAAGTCTGAAAAAATCCAAGGGCGGTAAATCTAAAAAAGAATTTCTGGTCTACGCCAGCCAGTCACATCAATCAGCCCAGTATGACGAGTTGATGAAGCTCGCCCTTGCCCGCCCGGTGCTTGATGCAGCGGCAAGTTATCTCGGCACCATGCCAATTCTCAACTGCCTGCATATTATGGTCTCTGAGCCCAATGATTCAGCCGTTGACAGCCAGCTCTATCATCTTGATTTTGCCGATGTGCACCAGGTCAAAATGTTTGTCGCCCTGGAAGATGTGACCGATGACCACGGCCCGTTCACCTTCCTGTCCAATGACAAGACCCTCGAGCTTATCGACAGGACTGGATACGACCGGGGACGGTTGACGATTGAGGAAGTAGAAGCAGCCGTTGGGGCTGAAGCACAGATTTCGCTGACCTGCAAACGCGGCGAAGGCGTTTTGCTTGATACGTCAAAGTGTATGCATTATGGATCAAAGGGCAACAAGTATCCCCGCCTGATGCTGATGATTCAGTACACTGATTATTACGTACCCGAAGCCCCGCCCACTCGCTGGCCGATTGCAGAACTAAAACAGAAACACAACCTCGACCCGGTACAGGTTATGGCCCTGGGCGGGTAAACTTCCCGACGCTTTATTGTATGGTTGACTTTAGCGACGGATATATCATGCCGGCGATGATGTCTTCACCGCAAAGGCTGAAATGATCGCCATTCAGATAGGTGATACAATCACCAACTTTAAGAAACTCTGGTTTAAGAGCAAGTTCGTCGACCAGAGATAGGTAGCGAAACGCACCCTGCTCAACCGACGGCTTTATTTTCTCGACAAGAAATTTTTCCAGATCATCAAAAATCCTGATACTCTTTTTATTAAGCTTGAGATTTTTCAATAGCCCCTCATAGTCGTTGAAATCTATACGCGCCTCAACAAAAGGTCCGAGCCAGACAACGTCGGCAAACTTTGAAATACGCTTTAGATAGTCAATAACCAGGTCGATGTTGCGGTCATCGAAACTGTACCTGGCACCGGCATCAAACACTTTTTCCGTGTCTACATTGCCCTCACCGTCTTTGATAAAATACGATCCCGACTGATGAAACAACACCGTTTTTACCTTGTCGGAATTTTGTTCTAAAAACCTGTCAAAGCCATCATATTGACATTTCTTTTTATTTCTGTGCGGTCGGCATCCGCCTTGAACCACACCGAAAACGAAGGGATATACATTCGATTTTGCCACAATATTATAGAGATTCATGCCATGGCTATCGCCCAGCACAATGACGGCTTTGTCATATTTCTTTGCACATTTTTCAAACCGCGACACCGCTTCTTCAGTAACAATCAGATTGGAAAATTTGCATTTACCATCATCAACCATGTAGTCGTACAGATTGATCTGGGTGCTCTTGTCCACCAGCCTGATAGTTTTTGCCTCTGCCACAGTCAATCGGTTGTTTAAATAGTTTTCTTTGAAACCATCGGTTGCATATCCCAGAAATCCAGCACCAACCAGCAGGGTGGTAAAACCTGCGGCAGACTTAAAAACAAACGCGCGCGAAATCGACAGACTGTGTTTTGTGTGCCGGAAAGGCAGCTCAACGAAGCGCCAGCTGAAATATGCCAACCCAAGCGATGTTGCTGAAAGAAATAGCATTACCTGATCGTTGAGAAATTCACCGTAGCCGATGCGGGCAAAGGCAAAAATCGGCTGATGCCACAGATAAGCACTGTAACTTATCAAACCCAGACCCACCAGAACCCGCTGCGCCAGCAAATTGCCAACAATGGTGCCTTTCAGACCATAAAGGATGATGAGTGACGTTCCCAAAACCGGTGCCACGGCATAAAGTGAAGGAAACGGCGTGCTTTCATCATAGAAAAATATGGCAGCGACAATGAGTGCAAGCCCCACCAGAGACAGCCATTGATTAGGTTTCAACTCTCTTTTGAAGGCGATAAACGCACAGATTGAACCAAACAAAAGCTCCCACACCCGGGTTGGTGCCAGAAAGAAGTTAGCGGTAGGAAAATCTCGTGCGCCCCATTCACTCAAAGCAAGACTGGCAACCGTAATGGTCAAAAGAATGTAAAGCATCGGTTTAAAACCAAATCGCCACAGCACAATCAAAAGCAGAGGAAAGAACAGATAATACTGCTCTTCAACCGCCAGGCTCCAGGTGTGAAGCAGCGGCTTTTCTTCAGCGGCTGCGCCAAAATAGTTGCTCTCCTGCCAAAACAAAAAATTTGATGAAAACAAGTTTGTGGCGATAATGCTTTTGGCAAAAGCCTTGAGCTGCGGCGGTATCATCAGGGCCCAGGCAAAGGGCAAAGATACCAGCATGACAAAAGTCAGCGCCGGTAGAATTCGCCGTGCGCGACGTTCATAAAACCGTACAAGCGAGAATTTTCCCTTGTCGAGATCATCCATTATGATCGAGGTGATAAGATAACCACTGATGACAAAGAAGACGTCTACGCCGACATAGCCGCCGTTAAACAGGGAAAAGCCTGCATGAAAGAAAATTACCGGAACAACGGCAACAGCTCGCAATCCATCTATTTCAGCACGATATCGCAAGTCATAACCTTTAGATTTTGGGATGTTCAGTCAATCAGATAGAGATAATATTGCTCTGCTTTTTGACCGCTCGACGGTAAAATTACCGAGCGCACAAGGTTTTCGAATTTTCGCCCACCCAGTCGCCACGCCGCCGTCATTAAAAAGGCCGCGAAGAAGGATGGTCGCTGCACGCTGGTATCCTGGGGTGATTTTCCTGATTTTTGTATCTCCAGAACATTCTTCTCAAACCGGATATTCCATTTTGAGTTGAGCAGAATTTCACGAAAACGTTCGGGGCGCTTAAAGCCCGGAATACTCCAGTTGCGCGGCTTGCCTTTTTTGTAAGCCATGGCAAAAATCCCGACTTTATATTTGGAGCGCAAGGCTTTCAGGAAGTCGTTGGCATAATCATCCCATCCCATTTTGTTGACCAGTTCTTGATCAAACAGGGCACCGGCATGGTGTATCAGGTTTTGACAGATGATCACGTCCCCATCGGGAATTTGATCCAGCGTCTCCAGCGAAACACTGTATTCCTTAAACTTGGCCTTTTCCTGCAACCCCATAGCCTTGGCAGCTTCCGTGCCAAAGTTCAAAATGTCCGGCACCACATCATAGACAATGACTTCTTCGACCAGGCCTTCATCGAGCAGGGATAAGGAGAAGTATCCGCAGTTGCCGCCAATATCGACCAGGCGTTTTAGCGGTTGGTGACTTTTAAGAAAATCACGCACCAGTTCATAGCGCGCCTCGATGCCAAAACTGTCGATCCCGTGTTGATCTATATTCAGGTCTTTGGCCAGCCGTGCAGGATAGCGAATATAATCACCATGTTTACGCGCCTCAACAAACGATTGCTTTAACTGATTAATATTTTCAATTTCCATATTCATTTTACGCCTTCGCACAACTCTTTAATCAGGTTTTGATTTTTCTCAATTTCAGCGTCAAAAAACTGACGCGAACGTTTAGCACTCATTTCACGTGCCTGCCTATAATACTGGATCATCTTTTCCTGGTTTTTTTCTCGCATTGCGATATCAGCAGCCAATCCCAGCGCCATTTGTATTTCCGGTTGAACAATGTCCTTCTGGTCTTTCGACAGGGATGCCAGCATGGCAAGAACATCTTTGCGTATATCAGAATGCCTCGTATAGATCTTCCTTAAATCAGCGGCAACCGGCATGACACATGCGGCTTCCCAATCAACAACGAAAAGCCTCCCCTGGGTGTTTCTTATCATATTATCAGGACTCAAATCACCATGGCAAAAAGCAACCGGCCATTGCGCGGTCATCCAGTAATCTGAAGCAAATCCGCGCCCGCTGTCGGGCAGATAACGGAGAAGTTCGGACACATTAAATCCGCAAAATTTTCGGCTAAAAACCCTGTGATGTCTGCAGGTTGAACGATAGAACTCCACCGCATGGTCGTAAATAAACTCTTCAGCTGCTGGCCTGCCGCCTTTGGTCGGGACAATCATGTCCTCGGTTATCCAGCCACCGTTCTTGCGATCGTAGCGCTTGATATCGGGCACACCAAACGATGGTCGCAAAGCCCCTGCCAATAACCTCCTGGCCTTGATTTCCCGGCGCAGGCACCCGGCCCGGCTGAGGCCGACAAGAGCAATCTTAATCGTTAGTTTCTGGTCTTTTCCACACCCCAAAACGCGTAGATTGTTTTTGACCCGGATTGAATTTGCCATAAATGGCAACCAGACATAAGCCCGGGGCCAGCGACGCGGCCGCAACAGGTTTTCAAGAAAATCCCGGGTTATCCCCCCTCCCTTCACCGGCAGCAAATACTGGCCGCAGAGGAGATAACCGTATTTGTTTTCCAGTCCTTCGCCAAAAAACTGCTTCGAAAAATCAATCAGAGCATCCGTAATCTGGTTAAATTCACGTTCGCGAACCTTTACCACCAAATCTTACTCCCCGGATTTACAAAATTTTTCAACTGAAAGATCATCTGATAACAGATTGAGGGCTTGAATAACAGCAAAACGCGTCAGGATACTTCTTGGCTCAGCAACCACTTGTTACCAAGGCAAAATTCAAGTTGCAGCCTGTTATATTTTCCCAGCGCAATCTCCTGAAGTTCGAAATAATGCACGTCACTTGTCTCATCGTGGCGGTAGGCCCATTGGCGTTGGAAATTTGCCCGAAGGAAACGTGCGTTGGCCGTCCGGCCATCCACAATAATCAGGGTGCCGGGCAGAAAAAAGTGCTCGATTTTCAGCAGATCACAAGACATCGGCAAGCGGTCTGGATGGGCCGTTGTAATACCATTGACTGTTCCAGTCGCCGCATGCTGGGAGGGGCCGTCAAGATAGACCAGATCCGGGCAGATATTGGGTAATTCGTCATATTCGGTGCAGGTGCGCGCGTTGAACTGCGTCATGTTGACGCCACTTTTGTGGAAATGTGCAAACTTGCGCAACTCCTCAGGTGTACGTTCAGCCGCAAGCTTGATGTAATCCTCCATATCATCAACACTATGCACTTCAAAACAATCGTGCCGGCGCAGGTTTTCACGCACAAATTCACCATGTTCAAGCGAATTGATCTGAAGCGCATGGGCTAAAATCAGCGACGAATAGCCACAGCCAAATTCTAAAACCGTCATCACCTTGCGGTCTAGGCACAGGCGGTGCAATCGTACCAGATCGTGGATTTTCGGTGCAAATGGATCGGTGAAATCAGCATCCACAGCCCCCGATACGCCGGTATCCTGGCTTATCGAAAAATCGATGAGCTTGTCGATGCCGTATTTACGCGCATAGTCTTCATCGGATAATTCAGCATCTTCATTGATCATTCTTGAACCCCCACCCTTGTTTCCAAAGGTGTTCTACGGTAATTTCATTTTAGCAGGATTGAGTGATATCACGGGAAATACAGCCTCGCAATTAATTCTGTCGGTCAAATTTCTATGCTGGCAGCATTGACCACCGTCAATGCGCAGACAAAAGTTAAGTGGGAAAATCCACCGGTAAAGTATATACGTAAATACCAGTTCAATTTAAAGCAGATGAGTTCACATGAAGAACACAGTATTCATTCACACCAATGCCAAGCAAATTGCCGGAGCTGTGGTTTCAGCCCACTCCTTAAAGCGTAACTCCGCTGATCCTGACGCCTTTGACGTTAAAATCCTCAAAGTCGAGGACTATGATTTTTTCAAAACCTACGAGGGCCGCAAATTTCTGCGCGCCAAAGGCTGGCGCACCTGGAAGAATGACGATCTGCAATCCTTCACACCAACGCGCTTCATGCCACCCGAACTCATGGGCTATAAAGGTCGCGCGATAGTTATAGATCCCGATGTATTTGCCGTTGGCGACATCAATGAGCTGTTTGAAAAAGACATGGGCGGCGCTGCAATCGGTGCCAAACCGCGCCCCGGCCACAATGGCAGGGCGGACTATGTTGCCAGTAGTGTGATGTTGCTGGAATGCGAAAAACTGCAGCACTGGAAAGTAAAAGAGCAATTTGATGCCATGTTTGAGG
>CAZJUF010000151.1:0-3396 GCA_964549055.1 uncultured Hyphomicrobiales bacterium
CGCGGCCCGAGCCGGTCGTAACTTCATCGAGGACGGCCAGTTGCGCCCAAATGAGGCCAGCAAGAATTATGACGAAGATGATGGCCAGCGTCAGCCATGCAAAGCTGGGCGCACGCTCAAGATGGGCGGCTTTTATGTCGTTGGCAAAATCAAATTCATCCTGGCGCATTAGGGTTCCACACCCCCGCGAGCTGAACCAGGCTGGGCACCAAGTGATTTGTTTTTCAGGGCATTCAAAACAACGTCACGCGGCCCGTCTACCACCAGTCGACCGCGTTCGATAACCAAAATCCGGTCAACCAGATTGATGAAAGATCCGCGATGGGTGCAGACAATCAACGTGCGTCCGCCTTGCGACCACTGGTCCAGATGCTGGACCAGTGCTGCTTCGGTTGTCGTATCCATGGAGCCTGAAGGTTCATCAAGAAAAAGGATTTTTGGTTGCCGCAGAAGCATGCGCGCCAGGGTTACCGCATGACGCTGGCCACCCGACAGACCACGTCCGCGCTCGCCAATCATCATGCCCATGCCCAACGGATGATTGGCAATAAAATCTTTTACGCCCGAGATATTTACCGCTTCAGCAATCTCTTCTTCGCTGGCTGAGGGTTTACCCAGAATGATATTGTCGCGCAAGCTGCCGGCAAACAGTTCGGGTTCCTGTGACACATAGCCAACGCCGGCTCTGAGTTCGGGAATTTCGTATTGGCGGGCATCTGTTCCATCAATCAAAATAGAGCCATGGCTTGGCGTGTACAATCTGGCAATCAGTTTGCCAAGTGTTGTTTTGCCTGAGCCGACGCGGCCAATAATGCCGATGCGCTCACCCGGTGCAATTTTAAAGGAAATTCCATCCAGTGCCGCTTCGGATTCATCGGGGTAAGTGTAGGACACATTGCGGAATTCAAGTTCACCATTTTCCACAGTCAACCCGCCGGCAACGGCATGGGAGTGTTCTGTTTTAAGTTTCATGAAAGCGGTTATACCGGCCATGGCGACAAAAGAATTCTGTGCGCGTGCAACCGTCATGGCGATGCTGCCCAAGGGTGCCAAAGCGCGTCCTGCGAGAATGTTAGCCGCAATCAGTGCGCCTACGGTTATTTCACCTCCAGCGACAAGAAAAACTCCCCACACGATAATAGCAATGCTCACCACCTGTTGCACCAGGCCGGTGAAATGCATAGCCATTGACGCCCAGAACTTTGTCGATGAATTTGCCCGGGCAGTGGCGGCAACAGAATCTTCCCAGCGCCGTTGCATAACACTTTCACCGCCGATGGACTTTATCGCCTCAACCCCGATAAGGCCTTCCACCAGAATGGAATGACGGCGGGCGGCCTGTATCTGGGTAAGTTTTACGGATCGCGCCAGAGGGATTTGGGTCAACAAGGTCACTGCCAGCACAATTGGAACGGCGGCAAGCGGGACAAAAGCCAGCGGCCCGACAATCAACCAGAGGACAAAAATAAACACGCCGATAAACAAAAGATCGGTTGCCGCGACAATACTGGAAGAGGTGAAAAAATCACGCACGCTTTCAAATTCACGTATCTGATTGGCAATGGCTCCAGCAGCACCGGGGCGTTCTTCCATCGAGATGCCAAGGGCATGTTCATACAGCGAAGATGCAACGCGCATATCGACCCGGCGTCCGGCTAAATCCAGCACCACTGTGCGCAGTTGCTTGAGTGCAATGTCAAAAAAGATAGCCAAGGAAACTCCGGCCGCCAGCGCCCACAAGGTCGGGATCGCCAGATTGGGAATAACCCGGTCATACACATTCATAACAAACAGGGGCAAGGCCAAGCCGAGCAGATTAATAATCAGAGCGGCAAGAATGATCTGCATCCACGATGGCCAGAAATTTCCCACCGCTGACCACAGCCAGTGCCCGTCTTTTTCACCACCGCCGGTTTTGCGCGCAGCCGCCACTTCTTCGCGGTCATCAACGGTGACGTAAAACACATAACCGGTAGAATCCTCCTGCAATGCCTCGCTCGACAAAACCTGACGGTCGTTCGATATAGAAGGAAAGACGACGGTGACTGTATTATCAGCAGATTTTGAAATAACAACGCAGGCATCACCGCTCTCGAACAAAACAATGAAGGGCTGAACAATGGCCGGGATTTGCGATATGCGGCGGTGAACCAGACGGGCACTCAATCCCAGTTTGGCAGCGGCTCGCGGTACAAGATCAACAGAAATTCGACCATGGCGAACGGGCAGGCCACTTAAAACAGAAATTCGAGAAAAGGGTTTGCCGAAATGAAGGGCTACGTATTTCAGGCAGGCCAGCAACGGATCATCGGCCAGGTTTTCAAAAAATTTGTCCGGCGATACCACAGGCTTTTCCTGGCCGAAATCAGAAATGCCAACTGATTCAGCGGAGAGGCCGGTACCGTTTTCTGACTTCTCCATTTTTTACCTATAACCAGCTCGCCACCTGAAGGTGTCGGCTATTGTTTGCGCAAAGGCTCAATATTGATATTGAACACGCCCAGGCTGCGTTGGGTTTTGGCCCGTAGCTGCGCCGATCCTTCCTTGGGTGCGGAAACGCCCAGGCTATCAAGTAAGATTCCCATACTGGCCAGCAATTGGTGGGCTGAAAACAAATGCACCGAGCGGATGCTGGAAAGCTGAAACCGGCTGTTGAACAAGGAGCTTTCGGAATCCAGCAAATCCAGCAATGAGCGCTTGGACAATCTGTATTCTTCCAGATAAGTGCGCACAATACGCTTGTTCAAATCGGCCTGACGCTGCAATTCTGCCACTCGTTTTGCGCCAATAGTGTAGGCTGCCCAGGCGCGTTCCACAGCTTCTGTCACCTGACGGCTTTGCGAATCGCGCACAGCTTTAGCCTGGTACCAGCGTTCTGACAGCTCGCGCCGTTTGTTGGTTGTTATCAGGCCATCAAAAACATTCCACGACATCACCACACGCCCGGTAAGATCGTTGTCTCTCCCCTGAATGCCCGATACGTCCGATCCAAAAGTGGCACTGCCTTCCAGTGCAACTTCAGGATAATAAGAGCTCGTGACTTGTTCGCGCTCAAACTTTGCCGCATCAATATCTGCCTCAGCGGCTTTGATGGCAGGATTTTGAGTCAGTCCTTTTTGCACCGCCCGGCGCTCGGAGCGAGGCATGCGTCTGGGAAATTTCACCGGACTGGTCCGACCGGGTTTCAAGCCGACAACGCGTTTGAATTTGGCGTTGGCTTCCAATAACGACTGTCTGATTTCCGCAACGATAGCCCTGGCACCGGCAACACGTTCCAGCGTTTGATCCAGTTCACTGGCAGGCGACTTGCCGCCTTTTTTACGCAACCGGATAAGTTTTAATATTGCTTCGTGACGATTGGCGTTTTCTTGAGAAATCTTGAGCAAAATATTTAAT
>CAZJUF010000151.1:3496-7438 GCA_964549055.1 uncultured Hyphomicrobiales bacterium
TATTGCTTCGTGACGATTGGCGTTTTCTTGAGAAATCTTGAGCAAAATATTTAATCGCCGGACGTCAATATAAGCCTCAACCGCACTCAAACCCAACGCTTCGGATCTTTCCAGAACGCGTAATGCGCCTGCATCCACGCGGGCTGCATTTTTATAAATGTCATTGGCGCGGTACCAGCCATCGAAAAGAATTTGGCGAACAGTTACATTGGCCTGCTTGCGATTGCGCCAGTTGCGGTTCTGGGAGCCGATCAGGCTCGACGGCCTGTCAATGCGCTGGGCACCAAAATCAGCTGTCAGGTCAACACGGGGAAGCAAAGACCCCTGGGCCTGTCGCAATTGATAGTCAGATGCTCTGCGCGCGGCCATCACGCTTTGAATTTCCGGATTGTTCTGGACAGTATTGCGCACAGCATCGCGCAGGGAGACGGCGTGGGCCTGTGTGGCCAGCAATATGACGACTGCAGCCGCAGATACTCCAAGCAATTTCAAAACCGTCACTCCCCCACCACTGCATTTATACAGTTATTATTTTCTCGGCAACCAGCAGACCAGCCCACTCCCGGTAACGCTACCACCTACCGTCAGCCCAATTATTAACAATGTGTTAACTTTATGCAAGCGCAATAACCTCTATACCATAGCCTGGCGAAATGGTGTGAAGCTTGATGTGGTTTGGTAAATATATGGGAAATTGGCAAATTAGTTACATTAATGTCACGTCAACACTGAAATTTAGGTAGCCAACCCAACACTTATGGGTTTGAAGTGTTTTAATTGGTGTCAGGATTTTGTAAACTGGCTTTGGGATTAGTAAATAGTGGACGGAACCTGATGATTTTTTGCATCGGGTTTTGCCAAGTTAATGAAGATAGAATCGCTTGCGTTTAAATGAACGCCGGTGTTTCGAGGGGATGTCTGCCTTAATGTCTGTAAAATATGTCTGATGCGCTGATGGATGAGCGCGATTTACTGCGTGTTGAGAATTTGCGTGTTTGTTTTGAACTGCACGGCAGCCAGCTTGAAGTTGTCAAGGGGGTGAGCTTTCGGGTTCGCCCCGGCTCAATTGTTGCGCTGGTTGGTGAAAGTGGTTCGGGCAAATCTGTTATTTCCCAGTCAATTCTGGGAATATTGCCCAAAACCGGTTCGATCACGGGGGGCAAAATTCTCTTTCGTGACCCCAGAGCGCCTGATGAAATTATTGATATAGCTGCTTTAAACACTGACGGCCGCAAAATGCGCGGTCTCAGAGGCGGGCGCATTTCGATGATCTTTCAAGAACCAATGACATCGATGTCGGCGCTGCACACTATCGGCAATCAGGTAGAAGAAGCCCTGGTTCTGCACAGCGATGTGGCCCGTAAAGATCGACGCAGATTAACCGAGGAAATGCTTGCTCTGGTAGGATTTCCGGATCCCGCACGCGCCTACGACAGTTATCCGTTTGAGCTTTCCGGTGGTCTGCGCCAGCGCGCTATGATCGCCATGGCTTTAATCTGCCACCCTGCCCTGCTGATTGCCGATGAACCGACCACCGCACTTGATGTAACTGTGCAGGCGCAAATTCTAAAACTTCTGAAAGATCTGCAAAAGCATCTCAATATGGCTGTGCTGCTCATCACTCATGACCTTGGTGTGGTCGCCAACATGGCTGATGAGATTGTGGTGATTTACCACGGCGAAATTACCGAAAGCGGCAGTGCGGAACACATATTCAACCAGCCCGGGCATCCTTATTTGCAAGCCTTGCTCAAGGCGGTGCCGCATTTTGACATGAAGCCGGGTGAGCGTCTGGTATCCTTGCGCGATATAAGTGCTGATGAGACTGCTGCCGGCGACACGGCAAGCCCCGGCACGGGCGTGATGTCATTGCAAAGCGATCAACTTGAAGCCCGCATACAGAGCAAGGGCGAAGTCCTGTTGTCTGTGCGCGGACTGAAAAAGGTTTTTACAACTTCCAAAGGCGGGTTTTTAGGCAATAAAAACAAGACCGAACTGGTGGCTATTGACAACGTCAGTTTTGATATCAAGCGCGGTGAATGCTTAGGGCTAGTGGGTGAAAGCGGGTGTGGCAAAACCACGGTGAGTAAAGTCATAATGCGCGCTGTTTCACCTAACGAAGGTGTCATAGAATTCAACAACGGCTCTGAAAAAACTAATATTCTCAACCTTAAAGAAGATGACCTGAAAAAGTTTCGCCCGCGCATTCAAATGATATTCCAGGATCCGTTTGGCTCGTTAAGCCCGCGAATGACGGTTGCTGACATCCTGCGCGAACCTTTGATCATTCACAATCACGGCAAGCTGGCCGAGCAGATGGACGCGATACAGGAACTTATGCGTGTCGTTGGTCTCGACCCGCGGTTTTTAAGTCGCTACCCGCACAGTTTTTCCGGCGGACAACGCCAGCGCATCGGTATTGCCCGCGCCCTTGCTCTTAACCCGGAACTGATCATTTGCGACGAACCGGTTTCGGCTCTGGATGTTTCTGTGCAGGCGCAAATTCTCAATTTACTGAAAGACCTGCAATCGGGCATGGGCCTGACATTTTTGTTTATCTCCCACAATCTGGCCGTGGTTGACTATGTGGCCGACCGGATTGCGGTTATGTGCTCAGGTCGCATTGTCGAAATTGCGCCGCGCAAATCTCTGTTTCACAATCCCATTCACCCCTATACAAGACAGCTGCTGACAGCCGTACCTTATGCCGACCTCAACCGGCCGCTGGATTTTTCCAGTCTTGAGTTGAGTGGTGCCAAAAATTCCAGCAATTGGGACGCAAAATTCAGGACCGGTGAAGATGGCAGTTTGCTGCGGCCTATAAAAATGGGTGACGGGCATTTTGTCCTCGCCAATGAAAATGCTGAACCATCGGAACTTCACTCATGAATGCGTTGAAACTGATCATATTCCGCAACCTGCCCTTATATGTGCTTCTTGCCCTGTCTCTGGTTTTTACCGGAAACGGTGCGACGGCGGCAACACATGCAACATTGAAAGAAACACCGTCGCTGGAAGCGGCTGTCGCTGCGAAAATCCTGCCCCCGGTGGCAGAGAGATTGCCTAAAAACCCGCGCATTATAGATCTTGGCCTATCCAACCGCTCGCCGGGAAAACATGGCGGCACCTTGAAGCTGTTGATGGGCAAGCAAAAAGACATCCGCATGATGACGGTTTACGGCTATGCCCGGCTGGTTATCTTTGATCAAAATCTCGATCTGGTGCCGGATATTCTTGAGAGTTTTGACGTTGAAGACAATCGCGTTTTCACCCTGCGCCTGCGCCCCGGTCACAGGTGGTCCGACGGGGAGCCGTTTACGTCTGAAGATTTTCGTTATTTTTGGGAAGATGTTGCCACCGACAACGCACTTTCACGCGGAACAATGAACAAAAGCCTGATGGCAAATAATAAGCCGCCGCGCTTTGAAGTTATCGATGAATTGACGGTGCGCTATACGTGGGATGCCCCCAACCCGGAATTTTTACCGGCACTGGCAGGCACGCGGCCATTATATATTTACCGGCCTGCGCATTATCTAAAACGCTTTCATGCCAAATATGGTGATGTCGACAAACTTAATGCGGCAGCCAAAGCCAAAGGCAGTCGCGACTGGGCCGCTTACCATCGTCGCATCAGCCGCCAATACCGCCCGGAAAACCCCGATTTACCCAGTTTGCAACCCTGGGTTAATTCGACCAAACCACCGGCAAATCGATTTACCTTTGTGCGCAACCCTTTCTATCACCGTATCGATACCATAGGTCAGCAACTTCCCTATATAGACAGGGTGACGATTGATCTGGGCTCAGCAAAAATAATCTCCACCAAAACCGGGGCGGGCGGATCCGATTTGCAGGCGCGTTATTTGCGGTTTGACAATTATACATTCCTCAAGCAGGGCGAAAAACGCAACAATTACAAGGTGCGATTGTGGAGCAAGG
>CAZJUF010000152.1:0-7421 GCA_964549055.1 uncultured Hyphomicrobiales bacterium
TGCACGCCGCAGGCATTGATGTGCCGGTGATCGCCGATGCGCGCGTTAATCCCGGCGAGTTGGTTGAAAAAGCGCGCGAATTAGGCATTCGCGTTGAAACCGATTGTCTGCCGCATGAAGCGCAAGGCTATCTTGGGGTTTCCAACTTGTTGTTGCAGCGTTCTGATGGCAGTCTGATTGAAAAAATTGCCTGTGATTGCATCGCTGTATCAGGCGGGTATTCGCCCAATGTGCATCTGGTTTCTCAATCTGGCGTCAGGCCGGTTTGGGATGAAAAGATACTGGGGTTTATCCCTGATACACCAATCCGGGCAGAACGCTCAGCCGGGGCATGCAAGGGAACGTATGATCTCGCCGGTTGTCTGGGTGAGGGTCATAAGGCCGGGCTGGCAGCGGCCAAGGCTGCGGGAATTGCTGTGGCAAAAAGTGCGGTCGCACCACAGGCCGACCCGCAACTGCAAAGTTCAATTGTTGCGGTGTGGCGCAGTCCGGGCAAGGGCAAGGCTTTTGTCGATTTTCAAAATGATGTCACCGCAGCTGACATTGACCTGGCGCATCGCGAAGGCATGGTGTCGATTGAACATTCCAAACGCTATACCACTTTGGGCATGGCGACAGATCAGGGCAAAACATCCAATGTCAATGGTCTGGCCTTGCTGGCTCAGGCACGCGGTGAGGATATCCCAACAGTTGGCACCACACGTTATCGCCCGCCCTATTCGCCGGTGGCCATCGGTGCCTTTGCCGGTCATGAACGTGGGGCGCATTTTCAACCGACGCGATTGACGGCGATGCACAGGGCGCACGAGAGACTGGGTGCGGTGTTTGTCGAAGTCGGACAATGGTTGCGGCCGCGCTATTATCCGATAAATGACAAGGAAACCATGACTGAGGCCATATGGCGCGAAGCAGATATGGTGCGCAAGACGGTTGGCATGTGTGATGTCTCAACGCTTGGCAAGATTGAAGTGTTCGGAGCTGATGCTGCCGAGTTTCTCAACCGGCTTTATATCAACGGCTTTGCCAAGCTGCCGGTGGGCAAGGCGCGCTATGGCTTGATGTTGCGCGAAGATGGTCATGTGTTTGATGATGGCACCACCTCGCGGCTGGCCGAAGATCATTATTTTATGACCACGACCACAGCGAATGCCGCCGGGGTTTTGTCGCACATGGATTATTGTGCCCAAGTGGTGTGGCCGGAACTCGACGTGGCCTTTTGTTCGGCCACCGAACAATGGTGCGGGGTGGCTGTTGCCGGACCGCGCGCGCGCGATGTTCTGACGGCTGCTTTTGATGGTGCCATTGATATGTCCAACGAGGCTTTGGCCTTCATGGGCGTAAAGGAATTTACCTGGAACGGAGCTACAGCGCGTATTTTCCGCATCAGTTTTTCCGGTGAGCTGGCTTTTGAGGTCAATGTTCCCTGGGGCTATGGTGAAGCCATGTGGGAGAGCATTTATGCGGCAGGAAAAGATTTTGACCTGATCCCGTATGGCACTGAAGCGCTGGGTGTTTTACGCATCGAAAAAGGCCATGTGGCGGGTAATGAACTTGATGGCCGCACAACGGCTCAGGACATGGGACTGGGTCGTATGATGTCGAGCAAAAAGCCTTATATCGGCTTGCCTTTAAGTCAGCGCGAAGGCATGGCAGATGAGATGCGCCCACGGCTGGTGGGGCTAAAACCGGTTGATATCAAAAACCGCCTGCGCGGCGGTGCTCATCTGGTTGATGATAAAAATAACGCCACCCATGAAACCAGTCTGGGCTGGGTGACATCGGTTGGTGACAGTCCGGCAATTGGATCATGGATCGGGCTGGCTTATCTTAAAGATGGCCCCAACCGGCATGGCGAGCGAATATTTGCCGTCTATCCATTGAAGGACGAAGCTGTGGAAGTGGAAATCTGCGATCCGGTTTTCTTTGATCCAAAAGGAGAACGGTTGCATGGCTGAATTTAATATTGTGACGCCCTTGTCTCACCTGGGCCTTGTTGCTGGCAAAGGGACTTCTGGTGCCGGTGTTTTGTTGGCTGACCGTCCCGGACTGGCCATTGCCCAGGTCTTTGCCAAAAAAGGCAAGACGGCGGCTGTTGCCAAAAAGCTGGGCATTTCTGCTGAACCGTGTGTTGCCACCAGCCATGAAGATTATACAGCACTGCCCTTGTCACCGGGCCAGTGGATGCTGTTTGCCACCACCGGTGCCGACGGGTCTTTTCAACGTTTGCTGGAAAAACAGATTGGCAAAAACGGCTATGTCTCGGAACAAAGCCACTCGCGTGCCGTCATTCGCATAAGCGGTGCAAGGGTTTTGGATGTATTGAGCAAGGAATGCCGCCTCGATCTTCACCCAAGTGTCGCCGATGTGGGGTTTTGTGCGCAAACCACCATGGCCGGGGTAGGGGTGTTGATGCACAAAATCGATGACAGTCCTACCTTTGACCTCATCGTATTTGCCGGTTTTGCCGACAGCTTCTGGCACTGGATTGCACAAGCTTCAGCCGAGTACGGTGTTGAGGTTTCCAGAACGTAAGGCCCATTTGTTGCAAGCGCACTTCCCCCTTGCGTCATCCCCGCATTTGTTGCGGGGATCCATTCCTCCGGGCTTTCAACAAATAGGTGGTATTTTGTTTGTGCGAAGGCAGCGCTTTTGCTCCCCGGGACAAGCTTGAGGATTGCGACGACGGGGAATTTGGCCTGTTCGACGCTCAGGCAGGTCGAAAAAATCATACCGCGTGAATGCGCAGAAAATTAGCGACGACATCGTCGACATGGTCATGGATTTCGCGTTCTGTCGGCAGGGGAACAACACCAAGCAGCAGAGGGAAAATGAAGGTCCACATTAACATTCCGTCGAAATTCATCGTGGCTTTGGCGGGGGCTGGCACATTCAAAACTCCCTCATCATCCAGCCGCGTCAAATAAGCCTCCAAGGCATCATAATAATTCTTTGGCCCGGTTTCCCAGAAGGTTTGGCCGAGGCTGGGAAAACGCGTTGTCTCGGCAAACACAATGCGGGCCAATGACAGGCCGTGCCAGTTGAGAACGAGATCAAGTTTGGTTCTGCCGATGTTTATGAGCACCTCTTGCGGCGGACCGGTTTCTTCTTCCAGTGTTTCCAGAAACTGATTGCCGCCAGCGCTTTTGCACATTGTACTCATTATTTCGGAAAACAAAGTCTCCTTGTCCTGGAAGTGACTATACAAAGTGGGCTTGGAGACTTTGGCATGTTTGGCGATCGCATCCATGGAAACAGACCCAAAGCCATTGCTCAAAAACAGCTTGCTTGCCGCTTCGATGATCTGCAACTCCTTGGCGTTTGGCGGAGTGTTGAGTGTTTCGTGTTTCAGTTTCAAATTAATCACCAGAAAAAGTCGGGAATTTTATTTTTCACCGTAAAATAACTTGACTAAACCGTTTAGTTCAATTTTAACTACACCGTATAGTTTAGTTTTACAATCTTTTCATATTATTATTACCCGTTATTGCCGTTAAGTTAAAGGATAAACCATGGCTGATCGTTACGAATCGTTTGTTGTTGATTTTGCGCGGAAAATTATCCAGTGGCGCTGGGCGGTGATTGTCGGGGCGTTGCTTCTGGTTGTTGCTGCTGCCAGTGGTGCGCGTTTTTTGACCATGACGACGGATTACCGCGTGTGGTTTTCTGCGGAAAACCCGCAGTTGCAGGCCTATGAAGAATTGCAGAAAATTTACACTCAGGACGATAATATCTCCTTTATCATCAAACCGGCAACCGGCACGGTTTTTGAGCAGAAGTTTTTGGCAAGCGTGTTCAAGCTGACGCAGGAAGCGTGGAAAATACCATTTGCCACCCGTGTCGACAGTCTTACCAATTTTCAATACAGTTTTGCCGAAGGTGATGACCTGACTGTCAGGGATCTGATTACCAAACCCGACCTTAGCGCCGAAGAAATAGCGGCGGTAAAGAAAGTGGCTCTGGCTGAACCTTTGTTGATCAATCGCATTATCACATCGGATTCAACCACCACAAACATCAATGTCACCTTGACGTTGCCGGGTGAAGATTTGAGTGAGAATGCTCAAATCATGGCGGCAGCAAGAAAGCTGGCTAATGATTTTCTGGCGGAAAATCCCGATGCGCGCGTGGCGTTAACGGGCGTTACCCCGCTCAACGATGCCTTCAACACATCGGGCCAGCGCGATGTGGAAACGCTGGTGCCGATTATGTATGGTATGTTGCTGCTGGTGATGATTGCGCTTTTGAGGTCCTTCAGCGGTACGTTTGCCACATTGATGGTCATCGGTTTTTCAGCCGCAACCGCCATGGGAATTGCCGGGTGGATAGGCATCAGCTTAACGCCGGTGTCTTTGACGGCACCGACCATTATTCTCACCATCGCCATAGCCGATTCCATTCATATCCTCATCACCATGTTCAAGAACATGCAGCAGGGTGACAGCAAAAACGAGGCAATCGTCGAAAGTCTGCGGGTTAATTTCGGCCCGGTATTTCTCACCAGCCTCACAACAATTATCGGCTTTATGAGCCTCAATTTTTCCGATGCACCGCCGTTCAGGGATTTTGGCAATATAACCGCCATGGGCGTTGCTGCGGCCTGGGTATACTCAATTATGTTGCTCCCGGCTTTGATGGCAGTGTTGCCGGTGCGGGTAAAGCCAAAGCAGCAGGAAAAAAGTACGTTGATGGATCGCCTTGCTGATTTCGTTATTCGTCGCAGGAGGCCGGTGTTCTTTGCCATGACGGCTCTTTGCCTGGGTCTGATTGCGATGATCCCGAGGATTGAACTGAATGATCAGTTCGTGCGTTACTTTGATGAAAGCCTGACGTTTAGAAGCGATACGGAATTTGCCAATAAAAACCTGCCCGGCATGTATCAGGTTAACTGGTCTTTGCCGGCGAAAGAAAGCGGTGGCATTTCCGAACCTGAATATCTTGCCAAAGTCGGCGATTTCACTGATTGGCTGCGGGCCCAAAAAGCCGTCACCCATGTCGCCACGCTGACCGATGTTTTCAAACGTCTCAACAAAAACATGAATGGCGATGATGAGAGTTTTTACAAGCTGCCCGACAGTCGAAATTTAGCGGCGCAATATCTTTTGTTGTTTGAAATGTCGCTGCCCTATGGCCTTGATCTCAATAACCAGATCAATGTGGATAAATCCTCCATGCGTCTGATCGTTACCTTGAAAGACATTTCGACGGTTGAGCTGCGCAACTTTGGCAAGGATGCCAAACTATGGCTGGAAACGAATTTTCCCGGTGCTGCCAGCGCCAAACCCACCAGTACGTTTGTGATGTTTGCCAATATTTCCAAGCGCAATATTGAAGGCATGCTGGGGGGAACATTTATTGCTTTTCTGTTGATCAGTGTCACTTTGATGCTGGCTCTGAAAAGCTTTAAACACGGGCTCGTCAGTCTCATTCCCAACCTTGTGCCGGCCGCTCTGGCCTATGGTATCTGGTCAATTTTCGTCGGTCAGGTGGGACTTGCATCCGCTGTTACAACGGCTACCAGCCTGGGCATTGTGGTTGATGCAACGGTGCATTTTCTCAGCAAATACATGCGCGCGCGCCGCACAAGGGGTCTGGATGCCGAGAGTGCGATCCGCTATGCATTTTCTACCGTGGGTCAGGCATTGTGGGTCACCACGGCCATATTGATTGCCGGGTTTTCCGTACTGTCGTTTTCTACCTTCAAAATTAACGGTGATATGGGGCAACTCACAGCACTCGCCATTGCAATGGCATTGCTGGCGGATTTTTTACTGCTGCCGACAATTCTGTTGATGGTCGATGGCAAAAGAAAGAAAACCACAACGCCAAGCCCCGAGGCACAACCGCAATCTGCTTAAATTAGTAATACGGAACATACATGTTATGAAAAAATTATCTGGTCCCCTTATTCTTGCCAGCGTTTTGGTGGTGGTGGCGAACACACAGGCTTTGGCTCAATCAGCACAGAAAAAAGGTCTGGAAATCGCCAAAGAGCTTGATCGCCGCGACCTGGGCTGGGGCGACAGTACAGCGACATTGAAAATGGTTTTGAAAAACCGTCAGGGTCAATCCAGCACCCGCGAGCTCAGAACCCTGTCGTTTGAAGTAAATTCACCGGGCCTTGGTGATCGCAGTATGACTGTGTTCGATCGCCCCGGAGACATCAGGGGGACGGCATTGCTGTCGTACACAAAAATTCTTAAACCCGATGATCAGTGGCTGTTTTTACCGGCAATCAAGCGGGTAAAAAGAATTTCATCGAGTAATAAATCGGGACCGTTCGTTGGGAGTGAATTTGCCTATGAGGACCTTTTGAGTAATGAGGTTGAGCGCTATACATACAAATGGATCAAGGATGTAAAATGCGGCAAGCTGACGTGTTTTATGAACGAGCGATATCCGGCATATAAAAACTCCGGTTATACAAGGCAGGTCGTGTGGATTGACCAGAAGGAATACCGCATTTTGCGGGTGGATTATTATGACCGCAAAAAATCCCTGCTCAAAACCCTCAAGCTCAATAAATACCGGCGCTATCTGAACAAGCACTGGCGGGCTTTGAAAATGCAGATGGTAAACCATCAAACCGGCAAAAGCACCACTTTGACCTTTAGTGACTACAAGTTTAAGTCCGGCCTGGTCGAGAGCGATTTCACACCGGCAAAACTAAAAAGAGCGCGTTAGAGGATATCAGTGGTGCTGCAATCTTTCTGGTTTGGTTTGGCTGGGTTTGTGCTGTTGGCTGGCGGTTTTGTTTCGACTGCCTATGGTCAGGATGCACCTTCGACCACCCCGCGCCCACCCCGCGCGGACACCTCAGGTTCTGCAACACCCCCAGCAGAACCTGAGGTGACAACGGCAGTTGAGCTGGATGATGAAGATGTGGTGGTGGATGAAGAATGGGGGGAGATTGAAGACATTGAAAAGCCCGCCATTACCAGTACCGTCAGCAAACCCGAAGATGACCTGAGTATTGAATGGGACGATGATGAGGCGTCAGAGGCGGACAGCCTGGAGCCGGGCAAACCTGAAAGCCCTTTTTCTTTCACCGGTGTGGTTGGGTTTGAGCTCAGGACTTTTCCTGTTAATCCGGGATTTTCCAATCAGAAGAAATCAACTTTATCGCCAGCTCTGATCATTGAACCTGAACTGATTTATAATTGGAGCGGCGGCAAAGACCGCTTTACCTTTAAACCCTATCTCATGCTCGACAAGGATGATAACAACCGCAGCCATTTCGATATTCGTGAATTGAGTTATCTTCATCAGGGCGAAGGCTGGGATGTGCTGGTGGGGGTCAGCAAAGTTTTCTGGGGCGTTACTGAATCGCGCAAGCTGGTTGATATCGTCAACCAGTCCGACAGTGTTCTTGATGGCGACAATGAGGACAAACTGGGCCAGCCCATGGTCAACCTCAATGTGGA
>CAZJUF010000153.1:0-7404 GCA_964549055.1 uncultured Hyphomicrobiales bacterium
CATTTCTTTTTGCATGGTAACATCCATGACCTTTTCCAGACGCACTTGCAAACCACCGAATGTATTGCGTGCACGCCCGTCCTGAGAGCGTTTCCATTCTCGCATTGCGGCAACAAAAAGAGCTGCCGTTGACGTGTTCACCGATGAACTTAAATTCAGATAAAGCTCCTCCAGCGATTGACCAGACCAGAATACCTGCTCAAATCTGTCGGTGGCGCGGCGAACCGATCGCAGCACATACAGTTTTTCGAAAATTATCGCCCAACTCCAAACCGAAGAAAAAATCAGCCCGACCATAACGATCTGAACGACAATATCGGCCTGCAAGAAAAGATTCAGGAACGAAAAACTTTCCGGAGACAGCCCCTTGGCACCGGCAGCCAATTCTTCTGGAGTCATTGATAAGCCTCGTAAAAATGAACGCTACAACCCGCAGTTTTTCGCGGGCGTAAATTGATAAAGATAAAAACCTGAAACATACAAATAGACAGCTGAATTTTCCGCTTAACTGAGAGGATACCTAAACGCATCATCTACAAGCCTAGGAAAGCCGGTTAAATGTGACGAAACTAGGACAAATAATCTCTAAGTTTGGTTAGCAAAGTGTTAGGAAAGCGTGTAACCCGGCCATTGTCACCCAGCAGAACAACGCTGACCAGCGCTTTCAAAAGGTGTTTATCACCGATCACAACGTTTTGTTCAAGCCTCAAGCGCACACCGGTGGTTGAAACAAGGGAAGTTTTAACTTCAAGAATATCGTCAATTCGCGCAGACCCGAGAAAATCGATTTCCATATGGCGCACAGCAAAGGCGAGTTTTCCGTGACCATCATTATCTGAAGCAAACAATTTTGCATGATCAACACCGATATGGCGCATAAAATCCGAACGCCCGCGTTCACAAAACCGCATATAGCTCGCGTGATACACAACGCCGGAAAAATCCGTATCCTCGAAATAGACCCGCACCGGCAGAATATGACATTTCCCCTGCATACGCCCGGCAATATCACGCCAGATTTCATCAGTGCCCATGCTAAAGCGGCTCCTCGCCAAACAACGTCGATTGCTCGCGGGCAATAACTTTCGGGATACCAAGACCAAGATGCTGAAAAGCCAGCGGCATCACCACACGACCGCGCGGGGTGCGGTTCACAAACCCCTGCTGAATAAGATAAGGCTCGATAATTTCTTCAATCGCATCGCGCGGCTCGCTCAATGAAGCCGCAATGGTTTCAATGCCAACCGGACCGCCACCGAAATTAACCGCAATACAGGTGAGATACCGATGATCAAGCGCGTCAAGCCCACGGGCATCAACCTCCATACGCCCCAAAGCTGCATCCGCCTGTTTTACGTCAATTTCGTCAACTCCATCAACAAAAGCAAAATCGCGCACCCGGCGCAACAATCTACCGGCCACGCGTGGCGTACCGCGTGAACGCCGGGCAATTTCCAGAGCACCGTCTTTAGTGAGCGAAATGCTGAGCACACGCGCACCGCGCCGAACAATCTCAACCAGCTCGTTCTCATTATAAAAATCAAGTCGCACCGGAATACCGAAACGATCGCGCAATGGTGTGGTCAAAAGCCCTGAGCGCGTGGTCGCACCCACAAGCGTAAATCGGGCCAGATCAATGCGCACCGAGCGCGCCGATGGCCCCTCACCGATAATCAGATCAAGCTCAAAATCCTCCATCGCTGGATAGAGAATTTCCTCAACTGCTGGATTAAGCCGGTGAATTTCGTCGATAAACAAAACATCACGGTCTTCAAGATTGGTGAGAATGGCGGCCAAATCCCCTGCCTTGGCAATCACCGGGCCGGAGGTCGCTTTGAAATTAACACCCAACTCACGCGCGACAATCTGCGCCAGTGTGGTTTTGCCAAGTCCGGGAGGCCCGGCAAACAACACATGATCCATGGCCTCTTCGCGCGCCGAGGCAGCGGTAACAAAAACCCGCAAGTTCGAGCGCACTTGTTCCTGACCGATAAATTCATCGAGGCTCAAAGGTCGCAAAGATTTATCACTGTCATCATCGCCAGTGGCAATGGCATCAATCAGGCGATCATTCATTGCGCCAGCTCCTTGAGACCAAGGCGAATAAGCTCGCCCGCCTGCGCATCTTCACCAGCACTTTGCGCTGCCGCCAATACTGCCGAACCTGCCTGGGTTTGCGAATACCCCAGATTAACCAGTGCCGAAACCGCATCTGCCTGAGCCGACGGTGTATTGGTGCGGCCCGCAGCAAACCCTTCAACAACGGAAGCTGAAATAGCCGGGGATTTATCTTTCAGCTCATTTATCAGGCGCAAGGCAACTTTCGGCCCGACACCGGGAGTGCGCGAAACTTGCGCCTTGTCCTGCAAGGCAATCGCACTTGCCAGTTCGTTGACGCTTAATGTGGACAATACTGCCAGGGCTACCTTGGTGCCGATGCCTTGGACTGTGAGCAACAAGCGGAACCAGTCGCGCTCAACATCTTCAGCAAAACCAAATAATCTGATCTGATCTTCACGCACATAGGTTTCAATCGCCAACTCGCAATTTTCACCTTTTGCGGGCAGTGAGCCAAGCGTGCGGGCAGAACAATGAACGATATAACCCACACCGTTGACATTGATGATGACCCAGTCTTCGCCGTAAGAATCAACTATACCGAACAGTTTGCCAATCATGCGCCAACCTTTCGTTTTGCCGGTTGCAGGGCCCTTTGCCCGCGATGGTGCGCGTGCGTTATGGCAACGGCCAAAGCATCCGCACTGTCCGCACTGTCCAACTCACATTTGGGCAGTAAAATTCCAATCATTGCCATAATCTGGTGTTTGTCCGCATGGCCCACACCAACTACAGATTTTTTCACATGATTAGGCGCATATTCCGCCACCACTATTCCCGAAAGTGCCGGCACCAGCAAGGCAATGCCACGCGCCTGCCCAAGCTTTAACGTAGCTGCTCCATCCTTATTGACAAAGGTGTTCTCAACAGCAGCTTCCTGGGGATGATAGGATGTCATAACCCCTGCCAGACCATCATGTATCTGCACCAGACGGGCTGCCAGCGACAATGAATTATCCGATTTCACCGTGCCATTGGCCACATGTTTAAGGCGGCTGCCGTCCACATCAATAACCCCCCAGCCGGTAAACCGGAGGCCGGGATCAATCCCCAATATGCGAATCACCTTATGAGCCATGCTTCAGACATAGAACAGAATGGGCACCGCGCCAACGCCAAGCCGCCATCATACTCGTTTCCGGCGAAAAAAACGTCTCCCCTGTCCACTGGCCAACATCACACCAATCATGATTGCACCGATGGCCAGGCCGGTTTGCCAGGTGGGAACCTCGCCCAATACGGGAATTGCCAGAAGTGCCACCAGGACCGGAACCAGAGAGCCAAAGGCCGCAGCTTTGGTGGCTCCCAAATTGGCAACCGCGGCCCCATAGGCCACAAGAGACAAAACGCCGCCAAAAAGACCTTGAGCAATTACCTGATAGCCAAGTTCCGGCCAGCTCATGGCTATTAAACCGCCGCCGCCTGTCAATACCGCCAGTGGAATGACAAGGGCCAGTGACCAAAATCCGATCAACCCGGCAGCCTGAAAGGACCCCAGACCAGATTGTTTAAAGGCATGGGTAAAAATCGACCACGAAAAAGCACCCAGTAAAAACAACAGGTGACCGCGCCATGCACCATTTACCCCGACAACAACGGCTGATCCGGCGATCAGTATTATACCGCAGGCAATGAGGAAAAAGCCGAGAATACGCGGTGGCTCAAAAACCTCTTTTAAAACCAGCCAGCCCAGCAAAGCGGCAAACAATGGCATGGTGCCGGGTAACAAAGCGCCAATATCGGCGGCGGGCGCAAACCTCATGCCTGAAGAAACGATGAGCACATAGGGCACACCGGCGCAAAATACCATTAAAAACAATAATCGCCGGTCAACACCCTTTGGCAAAAACCCCTGACGCCAGTACCACGGCAGGAAAAACAACGCGGCTACGCCAAAACGTATGATCACAATACCAGCAGGAGTTATGGAGGATTGAACCCCCTGTCGGGTGGCGACAATCCACCCCGTCCAGATCAGGACAAAAGAAATGGCCATTGCATAACCCAGAAGCGGTCTGGGTGATGCGTGTGCGTTCAATTGTTCATCATCTCGATGGCCGTGTCAGACACTTCAAAGTTGGCATAGACATTCTGTACATCATCGCTGTCATCCAGCGCTTCCAGCATCCTGAGCAGCTTGACCCCGGTTTCATCATCGAGTTCGATCAGATCTTTGGGTTTCCAGATAATACCAATGGATTTTGGCTCGCCGAATTTCGCTTCCAGAACGCCGGCAACTTCGTGCAATTGTTCGGGGCTGCAAACAAGATCATGGCCCTCGTCAGAACTTTCGCAATCTTCGGCACCGGCCTCAATTGCCATTTCAAACATATCATCGGCGGACGCAGTATCTGCGCCATAAGAAATAGCGCCAACCCGGTCGAACATGAAGGCAACTGACCCGGTCTCGCCCAGGTTTCCACCGCCTTTGGAAAAAATCGACCTGACTTCACTGGCCGTTCTGTTGCGATTATCCGTCAGACTTTCAACAATTACCCCGATGCCGCCAACGCCAAATCCCTCGTAGCGCATTTCCTCATAGTTTTCGCCACCCACATCCTCGCTCTTTTTAATCGCGCGCTCAATATTGTCCTTGGGCATATTTCCCGCACGCGCCGCCACCACAGCCGTGCGCAACCGCGCGTTCATCGCCGGATCCGGCGTGCCGAGTTTGGCGGCTACGGTTATTTCCTTGGCCAGCTTGGAGAAAATCTGCGCACGCTTTTTATCCTGCGCGCCCTTGCGATATTGAATGTTTTTGAATTTGGAATGGCCTGCCATAAATCTACGCTTGTCTTTTGAAATGATTGTTTATGAGTGGTGGTGCCGCCCGTTTTAAAGATTTATTACCGCAAATCAACGTTTCTTTGCTTATTAAAATTAAATCTCCTGACTTTACGCGGCATTAACTCCAACCAGCCCATACTGCATGACAGAGACAACAGGACCGGCTGAGGATTAAGTACAATGGAAAATTTGGGTACCACCACCGAAAATAATGACAATGGCGCAAATATTGACCAATTGTCATCGATGGCTGAACAAACCACCCAGTCAACCTGTTCGGCTGTTTTGCTGACAGCACGTGAGTTGATAAAATCGCACGATCAGAAATTTGCCATAGAACAGATTTTAGCTCTGGGCAGCGCCTGTGAAGAGGCCTGTACACATCTGGAAACCAGTCAGGAAGAACTCGAACACAAAAATCACAAAAGCGCTCAAGTCAGCCTCAACCAGGCCATCAGCAGCTTAATGTTTGTCTCAAACTCGGCCCTCACCGCCGATATCACCGCCACCAATCTGGCGTCAAACGACACGGCTTTATTCCGCAACGCCCGTAAATAGAAAGTTTTTCGTGTTTGCGAAAAACGTCAAGGCAGCAAGCGCTGCCCGGCGCCACTGCGCCGCACCCGCGTAGGCCAGTCGCGCAAGCGACGATGCGGCCGCGAGCGAAATCGGTTTCTTTACCAGAAATCCGGTAGTGCAGGCTCCAGACGAGCCCCTATTCTGACAGCGGAAACTTTCTCCGCCAGACCGGTTTTGTCATTGACCTCAACCGCCAGCCCGCTAATCGTTGCCTCACCAAGTGCCGGGGTAAATCTTGCTGTGGGAATTTTGCGCACAAACCGGTTGACCGGCTCTGCTTTGTCCATGCCGATAACTGAATCATAATCCCCGCACATACCCACATCACTCATATAAGCGCTGCCGCCGCCAAGAATTTGATGGTCCGCTGTTGGCACATGCGTGTGCGTGCCAAAAACACAGCTCACCCGACCGTCAAAATAATGCCCGATTGCCTGTTTTTCCGACGTTGCTTCGGCATGAAAATCAATGATCGCTGCATCACACACCTCGCCCAGGGGACAAAGTGCCAGTTCCTCATCAATGGCGGCAAACGGATCATCCATCGCGTCCATATAAATACGCCCCATGGCATTGATCACCAGAACTTGCGCATTGTTTTTTGCGGTAAACACGCCGGCACCTTTTCCCGGCGTGCCTTTGGGATAGTTGAGAGGCCGCAGCAAATTTGGTTCGCGATCAATAAAAACAAGCGCTTCGCGCTGATCCCACACATGATTGCCGGTGGTGACAACATCGGCACCGGCATCGCGCAACTGATTGAAAATACCCTCGGAAATACCAAATCCGCCAGCCGAGTTCTCACCATTGACAATGGCAAAATCAATATCAAAACGTTCGCGCAACCTTGGCAGTTCACGCAACACCAACTCGCGCCCCGAACGCCCGACCACATCACCTAAAATCAATAATCTCATCGGGTTAAAACCTGCCCTGCCTCTAAAATTCGATTAATCCATTCTCGCATAGAACACCGTCAAGAGGTTGGTCAAACCCATCATGTGGAACGGCGTCAACTTCCTGACCGCTAAATGCCAGACCAATGGCCTTTATTGCACCGCGCTGCCGCAACAACGCCAGGGTGCGATCATAAAACCCGCCACCATAGCCCAGACGATAACCGGCACGATCAAATGCCAGCAAAGGCACTAACAACAGCGAAGGCGTGACAGTTGCCACATCATGAGGCGGCGTAAAGACATCAAAATCGCCCTTGATCAGGCGATCTCCGGGTTGATAGGTGAGAAACGTCAGGGGTGTGTTCGCAGCCGTCACCAGCGGCAGACCGATGGCAAAGCCACGGGTAAAAAACTGCTCTAACAGACCCATGGCGTCAATCTCACTGCCAATAGCAACATACCCTGACACCACGCCCCCGTGCTCATCGGGCGTTAAATCATCGACAAACTGAAGCACGGATTTTGCCGCGCACCCTTTATCACGCGCAAACAGTTCAGCCCGGTGCAAGGCTGCTGATTTACGTAAAAGTGCCTTTTCTTTTTTCAAGGAAACTGACGGCGTCATCATAAGTTTGCTATTTCAAATAAAGCGGGCGGAGCCACAGTTAAGCGTTGAAGGATGCGATCCCGGGTACCTACAATGTAGGTGGGCGCCAAATGAAAGGAACCACGGTTCCAGCCAGCGTCGGCTCCCTAGTGGATCGATAAGGCCCCGGAAATTAAACTTCTGACGACAAAACGCAGCACCGCCACAAGCGTATTTAAGCCCATAGTTGTCTACGATCCAGTAAATGTTTGGAAATTAGCAAAAAAAATTATGCGTGAATACGACTGGCCAGAACTTCAATGCGTTGTGCGGTGGTTTCCAGCATGGTGGCAAATTCGTCTTCGTTCGAACGGCTGAGTTCAATTTCAGCTGCGCGAGCCTCTTTCAGGCCTTCAATTTCATCTTTCAGGGCAG
>CAZJUF010000154.1:0-7369 GCA_964549055.1 uncultured Hyphomicrobiales bacterium
GGTACAGGAAGGTCCAGAAATTACCAACCACGGCGGGAGACAGCATCATCGGCAATACGATCAGCGTGGTCCAGAGATCATTACCCTTGAATTTTTTGTTGATCAGATAGGCCAGCGCAAAGCCAATCAACACCTGAAAAAACAACGTCCAGAACAGGAAATGAGCTGTGGCCTGCATGGTTTGCCAGATATCGGGATCGGAAAGAATGCGCTCATAATTGCGCAAACCGATCCATTTCACTTCGGCATTGAAACGGTTGGCGCGGAAATTCGTGAAGCTCAACCGGATTGTCCAGATCAGCGGGAAGATATTAATGGCCAACAGCAAAAAGATGGTTGGTGCAATAAATATCCACGCGATGGCACGGTCTGACAGACCTATGACTTTTCTGGCAATATCAGGGGGGGGCATTTTGGCGATACCATCCACCGCTTTCCCGGACATAAGAGATCCTTACACGTTTTCAGGTCGCATTTGAGGGTCGGGTTACAATTGTGATCAAATGGGACAGGGTGTTCCCTGTCCCATTTTATAGATTAGCAAACTTCGTTACCAGAGTTAAAGTTTGCCTTCATCTTCGAAGACCTCAATCCAGTCTTTGACCAGACCATCAAGCGCTTCTTTAGCAGTGCCTTGTCCGGCAATTACATAATTGTGCACGCGCTTTTGCATTGATAACAGCAAAGACGCATAGGCCGGTTCAGCCCAGAAGTCCTTGACGATAGCCATAGAGTTGAGGAACGCCTTATTGTAAGGTTGAGCGGTTGGAAAACCAGGGTCCTCGACCACTGCGCGCATAGCTGATGCGCCACCCATCTCGGTCCAGCGCGCCTGAATTTTAGGCTGGGCAAACCACTTGATATAAGCAAGTGCGGAATCTTTGTCCTTGGTATTGGCGACAACAGAAATGCCCTGGCCACCAAGTTGGGCAAAGTGTCCACCAGGCCCTGGTGGGTTGGCAAAATAACCTGAGCGGTCACCACCGACATTGGGGTCTGCATTGACACCAGGCCAGATGAAGGCAAAGTTCATTTGCATTGCCACCTGACCAGATTTGTAAGCATCGATATTTGCTGACATATACCAGTCTGATGAACCTGGAGGTGTGCTGCTGTCATATAGCGCCTTGTAGTATTCCAAACCCTTTACAGCCCCGTCCGAGTTTACAAAACCTTTCATGTCGTATGGTTTTTTCGGATTTTCATATTTAAATCCGTAATTGTAGAGGGCGTTGGTTACACCCATGGTGATGCCTTCGGAACCACGCTCGGTATAAATCGCAGCGCCGTAGACTTTTTTTCCGTCAATCTTTCGGCCCTGAAAAAATGTTCCAATGTCTTTAAGCTGAGCGAGGTCTTTCGGTACGCCAAGATCGTAGCCATACTTTTTCTTGAACTCGGCCATAAGCTCAGGTCGCGAGAACCAGTCTTTGCGATAAGTCCAGCCAACCACGTCGGCGTAAGCTGGAAGCGCCCAGTAGTTAGGCGTATTTTTCGGCCATTCAGCATATCCTGTCACCGTTGCAGGAATGAAATCGCTCATTGAAATCCCGTTAGCCTTAAAGAAATCATTGAGCTTCAGATATTGTCCGTTTTCGGCTGCACCACCGATCCACTGGCTATCACCAATCATCAGATCGCAAAGTTTCCCGCCGGAATTTAACTCGTTGAGCATGCGGTCAGCAAAATTGGGCCACGGCACAAATTCGAATTTCATGTCGACGCCGGATTGTTTTTCAAAGTCCTTGCTGAGTTCAACAAGTGCATTGGCCGGGTCCCATGCAGCCCAGCATAAGGTGAGCGATTTGGCAGAGGCGCTGGTAGCCGCGACACTGGTCATGGCGGCCAGAGTGGCTGCCATTAAAAATTTTGAAGCTTTCATTGGATCCTCCCAAACTTGGTTAACGGCACACAGCCGCATCCATTAACTTTTATACCCCTACAGCTATAAATGATGCACTGACTTCGAGTCAACGGTTTTTTGAGGTACGTACATCATTTTAGCACACCGAAATCAATCCGGAAAAGTTATATCGATCTACATATTTTCAGAATGAAATTCTTCAGGCATATTTTCCCGCAAGATAATTTCAACCCGAATTCGCTCCTGCGATGCCACGGAGGGCATTTGCGTGATTTTGGCCCGAAGCACCCTGATCGAACTACGTACCAAATGCCCGACATCCTGGGTAATCACGGCATCGATAGAGCCATCCACCAGGCGGGCGCGGGTATAGGACGTCAATTCGTGGCCAATAATGATCGTCTGCTGGGCTATGCCGAGTTCATCAATCACCTGCATGGTTTTGCGAACATCGTGGTTCATCAAATAGATGCCGACAAAAGGGGGCTGACTTTGCAGTGCCATTTTGATAATTTTTTCTGAACGTAACGCATCGCCATAGGTTTCCATCGACGGGCTTACTTTTAAGCGGGACGAATATTTTTCCATAATTGTATCAAACCCAAGCCGCCGCTCCTGACTGTCACGCGACTGCATGGTTTCGGTCAGCACCAGCACGCTCCCCTGCCTCATACCGGTAAATCGCGCCATTAACTGGCCAACCGTGCGCCCTGCGGCTTCGTTGTTGATACCGACATAATTGGCACCTTCGGCATTAGGCTGATGAGAAACAAATGCGACCACAGCCAAACCTTGAGCTTCGAGGCGTAAAATGGCGTCACGCACTTGCGGGGTCTCAGGCGCCATGATTGCCACACCGTCAATTTCATTGATTGACAGATTATCGATTTGCTCGGCAACCCGGTGCGGATCATTGGCCGGGGCGCGAATTATTGATACAGCCGTGCGCTCATGAGCCAAAAACCTGGCGGTCTTTGCTATCTCGTTCTGGATTAGATCGATGAATTCATCATCATGGTCCGGCAGTAAAAATACCACCTTGTATTCCTTTTTGCGCGCCAGATTAGCCGCTGACATATCGCGGACAAAATTAATGTCCCTGATCGCCCTTTGCACCCGCTCCACTGTTGCCTGCCGCACGCCTGCGCGCGTGTTCAAAACACGGTCCACCGTGGCAAGGCTTACCCCGGCAGCTTTTGCAAGATCTTTCGTGGTCGGCTTGTCCATGACACCCCTCTGTTGGTCCCGTAACTTAATTCACCTAAATGAGGTACGTCAATCATTTGTGGAGGTTGATCACTTTCAACCGATACCGGGGACATTTGCAGCGTTTATTAAAATGAACCATCGCAGCCAATTATTGTGGCCCGCTTCTTGCTCGTGTTGATGGAAATGATCAACAACAACGCTTGAAGGGTACTGCATGACCAGTTTTGATACAGTTTCAACCGAAAACCTGAACAAACCGTCCTACGAAGAGATCCGCGATTTTGCTATTCGTCTCAAAATACGCTTTGGCGGCAAGGCAGCTTCTACCGCTGATTACATGGCTAAAGAGCATGAACAGGCTGGGGATTTCTGCCGCGCTGAAATGTGGCAGGCGGTTTTTTCCAGCTTAAAAGCAAACGAAGCTGCCCACAGCGTTGACGCTGACATGGTTAACCGCCTGCACTGAAACGTCGCGCCTTCGCAAACGGAAATTTAGGGGGTTTTTGCTACACTGACACTCAATTCAATGACCGAAATCTTAATCAGGACGATGGATTTCGCTAGTTGAATGCGGGCGGGCGGACGGACAGACACAACGCCATAAGCAGGAACAAAACCAGGATGGCCACCACATCGCTCAGCGTCTCTTCATTGCACGAGAGGCTTCAGGCGTTGCTTCACGGCACAGATGAACGCGCAACGGCGCAACGTGCGGCCCTTTTTGCCTTTGGCATTCGCGTTGCCAGTGCAGGAATAGCCTTTGCCTCCCAGGTTTTACTCGCCCGCTGGGTCGGTGCCTTTGAGTTTGGTATTTTTGCCTATGTCTGGGTCTGGGTGTTCATTCTTGGTTCGCTCTCAACCTGCGGCCTCAATACGTCGGTTCTTCGTTTCATTCCCGATTATCGCGAAAATTCACAATTCAATCTGCTGCGTGGTTTCGTTGCAGCCAGCCGGTTGACGGTTGTAAGTGTCTCAACTGTTCTGGCGCTGATTGGTGCCGGTTTGCTGGTGAGCATTGATGGTCTGGTCTCAGATTATTACATTGTGCCCCTGATACTGGGTGCAATATGCCTGCCGATGTTTGCGCTGACTGATCTGCAGGACGGCATTTCACGCACCTATGGCTGGATAGATCTGGCATTGGCACCGCCATATATCATTCGCCCGTTATTGTTGCTGGTCTTCTTTGCCATCGCCATCGCCTCAGGGGCTGAAGCTTCGGGACAAACGGCAATATTGTCGATGATTGGTGCTTCATGGCTGGCTGCCATCGGCCAGACATTGCTGTTGACGAAAAGACTGGCGGGTGAAATCGAGCCGGTCAAAAAATCATACGATTACAGCTTTTGGCTTAAAATCTCGATGCCGATCATGATGGTTGATGGCTTTTACATTTTGATGACCCACACGGATATTGTGGTTTTAAACCTGTTTTTAAATCCGGAAGATATTGCGATTTACTATGCCGGGGTAAAAACAATAAGTCTGGTTTCGTTTGTTTATTTTGCCGTTGTTGCCGCACAAATGCATAAGTTTTCCTCCCTGCATGGGGACGACAAAACCGAACAACTTGATGCTTTGCTAGGGGAATCCATCACCTGGATATTCTGGCCGTCATTACTGGCGGCAGCCTTTATTCTGGCATTGGGCCTGCCGCTTTTAAGTCTGTACGGGCCTGAGTTTTCGCACGGGTTTTCGGTCATGGCCATCCTGTCTATCGGCCTTTTGGTGCGGGCGTCATTTGGGCCACTGGAGTTTGTGTTGAATGTTCTGGGCCAGCAAAAAGCCTGTGCTGTGGTTTTGTTTTCTGCCGCTGTTCTTAACATCGGGCTCAATTTTCTGTTCATCCCCTCGTATGGCCTCGAAGGCGCCGCAACCGCAACCACATTGACTGTCATCTATGTTTGCTGCGTGTTATTTGTGGTGGCCAAAACCCGGCTTGGCCTTCACTCTTTTATCATCGGTAATGCCTTCAGTCTGCGACGCCAACAAAATGGGGCTTGCGCTGATGTCTGATGTCATGGTCAATGTTGCCAACAAAATACCGCAGATTACCCGTGACGCCATCACAGCATTGCGCCATGTGCCGTTTGAGGTATCGGGCGTAAAAATAGCGTCTGAACGTCTGCCCGCACGCGAAGCTCTTGCACTTTATGCACCACAGTTACGTGAATTGAACAAACGGGCTTTGGTGCCAAATCTTGTTTTTGGTACTGCTATCCTGGCTGCGGCGCTCGAACATCTCGACAAAAATTCGCAATCTCCCGATGTTATTTTAGCCTGGCAGCACCTTGGGGATGCAGCACAATCAGACCTGAAAAACAAACGTCTGGTGGGCTGGCTTGTCGTCCATCGTGTTCGCGCGATACCAGCCATAGGCCCGGCATATTTAAAAAACTGGCACCACCTGCAAAGTTATATGGGTCACCCTATTGTCGATCGCGACACTGGAGACGATGCACTTTCAGCTCTTTTTCAAAATGCGTTGACGCAAACAGGTTCTTCGGGGCGCTTGATGATGTCCAATGTGTCTGGTGCTGGCCCGATGTATGACGCCATATTGCGTGTTACCCGCAACGAGGATTTGCTTTTTCACGAGATTGACCGGCATCAACGTGCCGCGATGATGTGTGAGTTTGACGGCGATGCTTATCTTAAATCTGCGCTAAGCAGCAAGAAGCGCAAGGAATATCGCCGCCTTAAAAATCGCTTGTGTGATCACGGGTGTCTGAAATTTGAAACCTTTCAGGAAGAAGGTGATATTTCGTCGTGGATTGATGATTTTCTGCAACTTGAAGGTGCCGGTTGGAAAGGGCGCAAACATACTGCGTTTAACAGCCGCCACGACTGGGCGGAGTTTTTGAAAGCTGCCACCACCGGTCTGGTTGAAAATAATCAGTGCAAATTGTGGCGGCTGCGTCTCAACAATCAAACACTTGCTATGACCTTCGCGCACCATGCCGGTCATCAGGCGTGGTTAAACAAAATTACCTATGACGAGAATTACGCCAGGTACTCTCCCGGCGTTCTCCTGATGCTGGAGGTCACAAAGGCGCTTGGCAATGATCCCGTGATCACAGAAGTTGATTCTCTCGCCACCCCGGACCACCCGATGATCAATCGGTTGTGGCGGCAAAAAATATCGAGCACAGACATCATTATTTCGACAGATTCACCGCCTGCAAAAACATGGTTTGTCATAACGTGCGGCCTTATCAAAATCCGCCGCAAGGCCAGGGCAAAAGCCAAATCGCTTTATTATCAATATTTGAAAGGAGCAAAAAGATGACCAATCATCTCCAGTATGACCCGCGGGATTTTAATCAAAATTACCCAACGCGCTCTTTCGCCTACACTCATGATCTGGCCAAACATCGCCTGTTTAATCTGCCGCGTTTGATTGAACTGGCAAAATCAATGGACAGGGACAGGATTGAATATAATTGCGGCGACCTTGAGCCGGGCCAGGCCTATGAAGACACGCCAAAAGTTGACCTGTCGGTGGAGGAAACCATCGCGCAGATAGAAGATTGCCACGCCTGGATGGTGATTAAAAACGTCGAGCAGGATCCCGAATACAAGGCGTTTGTCAAAACATGCCTTGATCAGGTTTCTGACCGGCTCCCCGAAGGTGCCGAACCTTTGGAAGATTTTCAGGGCTTTATTTTCATTGCCTCCGCCAATTCGACCACACCGTTTCATATTGATGCCGAAGAGAATTTTTTCGTGCAGCTACACGGCAGTAAATCCTTTCACGTTTTTGAAAATGATGATTGCAAGCTGGTCAGCGAAGAAGCGATGGAAATCAGCCCGAGCAAATTTCGCAATATGAGCTACAGCCCGGAATTTGAAGATCGTGCAACAATCTATGAACTTGAAGCCGGTGACGGTATTTTTGTTCCCTACATGATGCCGCATTGGGTGCGCACCGGCGAACAATATTCTATTTCGATGGCAATCACCTGGAAAACACCCTCTGTTTTACGCCGCAACAAAGTGAGGTTTATGAACGCGATGTTGCGACAGGCCGGATTGGCACAAGCTGCACCCGGTCAAAAACCGTGGGCGGATGGATTAAAGGTTGCCGCCTTCAATATGGCTTTTGCGGTGATAAATCCTTTAAGGAAATCAGAGAAATCCCGCCGGATTATTCGCAAGCTGTTTTTCGGTCGCAATGCCAATTACTACTACAATGAGAAAAACGCCTGAGTTCGCTCAGGATTAGAGCGGCAACGAAAAAAGATTAAGTCATACAGGCGTAGTGTCTATTCTCCGCACCGTCCCGGCCTTGAGCCG
>CAZJUF010000155.1:0-7318 GCA_964549055.1 uncultured Hyphomicrobiales bacterium
CCAATGATTTTGTCACTGCTGTTGTAATCTACAAACTGGCTGACCACAGCGGTGATGGCAGCTTTGCCACCCAGGCGCTCAAACAGCGTGTTCTGCCCGGCCTGGGCAACAGTCAGAGCTGTCAAAACACTGATAAAAAGGGTGACGATGATGGGTATTATTTTTTTCATTCCTGAGGCTTTCTTTATTTTTTTAAAACAAACACATCGGACAAACCAACATGGCGAAGGTATTTTCCAGGATGAAGCTCTATTGAACAATACTATCGCGGCTTTTAATATCTGGCAAGATTCGGAAAAAACCTTATGGCCCGGACCAGTCGAGGCGGCAAATTTCAGCGCTTTTCCCGGCAAAATCCCAAATACGGCTTTCAGCGCGCACGCGACTCACATGTGCTTTGGCAACAATGATGTCGGAAGCAATCCAGTATTGCGAATTGGTGATAACAACATCCCCACCGTCATCGCCGCCAGGTATGGGGCGGATTTCGCCGGAGATTTTTTTGGGAATATTGAACCGTCTGATATTGCCTTCGGTTTCATACTCGATTGGAACCTTGTATAGCCCAAGAAACTCACCGACCAGAATGCCAAGAACGCCGGTTGAACCTTTGGCCTTGCCTGAAAGTATGGTGCTGAGGCCTGCCGTAGCGTCATCACTGGCGCGCTCATCTATGTAAGCGGCGACTTTCCAGTTTCCGCGTCCCATGGGGCCGGGAATATCCAGCAGCAGTCCGGCGTTGAGGCCGGAGAGGTCTGTGTCGCCGTATTTTCCATCATCAATGCGGATGCCGACCCAACCCTGGCACGTACCTTCGGTGGGCGGATGCTTGCCAAGCGAAAGGACGCAGGGGCAAAATACGTCGCAACTGCAACTCAACATGAGTTCGCCTTTTAGGTGCCATGGTTCAATCATGCGCGTATCTCCCTATATTAATTTAATCGCCAATGTTGCACCCCAGGCAATCAAAGCAAACCCGGTAATTCGTCTTAAAACATCAGGTTTCGGGATGATTTTTTCCATTACCATGAGCGCAGTCAGCGCTACCATCCACATGATGTTCATAACTCCGGTGACAAACATCAACAGCATCAAAGCCCAGCAACACCCGAGACAGAACAGGCCCTGCTGTAGACCATGCCTGAATATATCACGCGGGTGGTCACTCCAGTTGGCAATGAAAAAATTAAGGGGGGCGCGGCATTTGGTCAGGCATGCGTGCTTCAGGTTAGAGAATTGATAGATACCGGCACCGATTAAAACGGCACTGGCTGTTGCCTGGTAGATGGCAGGTGAAATCGAATACATCATCGACAGTCGAACCAGCCCGACCTGGACAAATGCAGCACTTATGGAAAAAACCAGCCACACAGATAAATACCCGCTTATCAAAACAAGTGGCGATACAGTGGTGATCGATTTTACTGTGGCGGTCTGGCATATCTGCATATAGGCAGAAAGCATCGGTACTGCTGTTGGCAGCATCATGGCTACCGACATCGCCACCCACATTGAAGTAAACAGGCCAACAGAATAATTCATTTCCGAGTTGGCACCTGTCATTGGCATCGAGTTGGCACCTGTCATCGGCATCGAGTGGCCAGCCATCATTACCAGATAGGCCCAGGCGATCACAATCATTACACTCAATCCTGTAAACGCGATGAATTTCGGGTTAAGGAACGCTGTATATTTCATTGATAATTACTCACTATTATAGGCTCTAACTACCGGTAAATCTGGCAACGCGCTTTTCCTTGAAGGCTGTAACACCTTCGCGATAATCATCTGTGCGCCCGGCTTCTCCCTGCAACCTTCGCTCAAGGTCCAATTGCTGGTCATACGAATTTGAGGAGACAGCATGGATAGCCTGTTTGGTCAACCCAAGAGCAACGGTTGCCTGTTGCGACATTTTTGTGGCCAGAGCCATGACATCGTCCATGAAGGTGTCATCGTTAAACACCTGCCACACGAGCCCCCATTTCTTCGCCCGTTTAGCGCTAATCGGTGTTGCCAGCATGCTCACTGCCTTGGCCCGCATTTCTCCCAGTTTGTGCGTGAGAATGTAGGTTCCACCGGCATCGGGAATGAGGCCAATGCGGCTGAAGGCCTGAATGAAACGTGCTGATTTGGCGGCCACAACAATATCACCGGTAAGCGCTATGTTTGCACCTGCTCCAGCAGCAACACCATTGACAGCAGTAATTACCGGAATGGAAAGCCCGCGCAATCGCTTGACCAGGGGATTGTAATACTCATCAAGGGATTTCCCCACATCGGGTGCAACATTGGGATTAAACTTTTTCTCGCTCAAATCCTGCCCGGCGCAAAATGCCCGCCCGGCCCCGGTTAAAACCACAACGCGGCAATGCGGGTCTGCGGCTACCCGGTTTAACTCAGCGGCAAGTTCGCGGTGCATTTCGGTGTTAAAACTGTTCAGCTTATCCGGCCGGTTAAGGGTGATGACACAGATAGCGTTCTTTTGTTCCACAAGGATTGAATTATAAGACATAGGCTGGCTTCTTGTTGAGTTTTCCTGAGGGTCTATTGCGCATTAAAAACACGGTGAAGTCCAGCAAATCATGTATACTAACCCCATGAAAAAGAGAGCTTACGATGTGGTCGTCGCCGGTGCCGGACCAGCCGGACTTGTTGCAGCACTGCTGGTCGCCAGAACCGGATTGCAAGTTGCCGTCATTGACCCGCTTTTTAGCGATATAAGTTCCAAAAAAGCGCATAAGGATGCCCGCACGGTTGCCTTGATGCAAGGCGGTGTGCGCCTGCTCAAACACCTGGATATCTGGCCGCAGTGCCACAAGGTTGCCGCCCCCCTGTGGCGAATGCGGCTGATCGATCATACCATGAGGTTTTTAAAAGCACCCACCGTAACCTTTGATGCCCATGAACTCGGCGATGACCCGTTTGCCTGGAATGTACCTTTGGGGCTGCTCAACCAGTGTTTGCAAAAATCCGCCGGTGACATGCAAAATCTTGATCTGATTGGCGGACGCATAGAGACGGTTGTGTCTGAGGGGCTGGAAGTTGAGATCCTGGTTGAAACCCAGGCACAAGCAATTACAGCTAATTGCGTTATAGCAGCGGACGGTCGCCATTCACTGTGCCGCGATGCAGCCTTTATAAAAGTGACAAAATGGTCTTATCCGCAAAAAGCCGTTGCCTGTAGCTTTTCGCATGCGTTGCCTCATGAGGATATGTCGGTTGAGTTTCATCGCAGCGCTGGCCCCCTCACCCTGGTGCCACTGGAGGGCAATCGCTCAGGGCTGGTGTGGATTGAAAAGCCTGAGGATGCCGATGAGATATTTCGACTGTCTGATGACGCATTTTGCCGGGAACTGGAAAAACAATCAGATGGTGTTTTGGGAGAAATATCAAATGCGAGCCCGCGCGGATTGTTTCCGATTGATGGATTAACCGCCAGACACTTTGCCAAAAACCGCATCATGCTGGTGGGTGAAGCAGCGCACGTGTTACCTCCAATTGGCGCACAGGGGCTCAATCTGGGCTTGCGTGATGCCGCATTGGTGGCTGAGTTGATTGGCGATGCCAAGCTTGAAAATGAAGATATCGGCAGCGACAAAATCATGCAAACCTATGATCGCCGCCGCCGCCTCGACATTTTCCCCCGAACCGTGGTGGTTGATCTGTTGAACCGCTCGCTCATCCACAATTTCGCGCCCTTGCAAGGGGCGCGCGGGCTCGGGCTTTTCATGCTCAATCAGATTGGCCCTTTGCGCCGTGAAGTCATGCAGCGCGGCATGCAACCGCTTAAAGATGTGCCGCGCCTGATGCGAGCGTGACTTAATTACGAAGGGATGGCAGGCCGATGCCTGTGCTTTCAAACCCGCCATCGGCAGCGATCACCTGGCCGGTCACATAGCTGGCTTTATCCGAGCACAAAAACGTAATAACAGATGCAATTTCGTCTTCGGAACCGTAGCGATTTAGGGGGATGGCATCGTGGTAGGCGTCAACAATATCCTGTGTGTGCACCGCCATCGCCAGTTTTGTGCGCACCGGACCCGGTGCCACACAATTAACGCGGATGCCATATTCGCCCAACTCCGCTGCAAATTGTTGCGTCAGGTGGATGACGGCGGCTTTTGATGTGCCATAGGCTACCCGCAGGGTTGACGCGCGCAATCCCGATATGCTGGCGATATTGACCATGCAGCCTTTTGATTGCTTCAACGCCGGAGTTACCGCCATCGAGCATAAGAAAACCCCATCGAGATTGGTGGCCATGACGTCGCGCCAGCGCTGGAAATCGGTTTTTTCAATCGGGCCAAAATCGGCGACACCGGCATTGTTGATTAATGCATCTATGTGTCCAAAAGCTGCCTCGGTTTCAGCCACCATGTGGTCGACCTGTTGAGGAATTGAGATGTCAAAAACCAATGGCAACACGCTGTTTAGCCCGTCGGCAGCAATGGCCAGTTCATCGCCATCACGGTCGACCATGGCGACGCGATAGCCCTCGGCAATCAAGAGTTTTGTTGTCGCTAACCCGATACCTCGTGCTGCTCCGGTGACAATTGCGGTCTTCTCAGTCATGGAGTACTCCTTCGTATTATTCCTTAAAAAACTCATCGTTGTGAGCACCCAACGCCGGTGCAGATTTTGGCCTGGCAACATCATCTCTGAATTGCGGCACAACGCCGACGGGGAGCGCTGGCAATTCATCACCTTCGTCATTAACGAGACGGTGGTCAAACAGGCCACGGGATTTGAAATGAGGATCGTTTAAAGCATCTTCCAGACTTGATACAATCGAACAACAACAATCCTGACCAGTGAACAGGTGGCGCCAGTGTTGGGCGTTTTGCCCGGCAATCAGAGAGGCCACTGCCACTATAGTCTGGTCGGCATCTGAATTGTTGTCTTTAAACCCGCTGAGTTGGCAAAACTGGTTCCAGAACTTCTCCTCCAGAGCAGCAACAGCAACCAATTCCCCATCACTGGTTGGATAAATCTGATAGCGCGGCGAGCCGCCGGTCAAAAGCTCGCGCCCGTTCTTTGGCCATTCGCCGCTTAAGTTCCCAGCAGCAGAGGCCCAATAGGTGAGCATGAACATATTGTCCGTCATGGCAATGTCGAGGTGGGTGCCGTGCCCGGTTTTTTCGCGCATCAAAAGAGCGAGCAGAATATTGACAACGGCGGGGTAAGTGCCACCGGCAAGATCGGCAATGAGAACGGGCGGTACCACGGGGTGTTTTTTGTTGCCCATGCTCAAAGACAAAACGCCGGTATCGCCGATATAGTTGAGGTCATGGCCAGCTGTTAAAGCCTTTGGGCCGGTGGCACCGTAGCCGGTGATGGAACAATAGATGATTTTAGAATTAAGCGTTCTAACGGCGTCATAATCCAGTCCAAGTCTCTGCATAACACCCGGTCTGAATTGCTCGAGAATGATGTCTGCATCGCGTATCAATGGTTCCAGCTTTTTGACGGCGTCTTTTTGTTTGAGGTCAATGGTCAGAGATTTCTTGCCACGGTTTAAAACCGAAAAATTGACCGATTCACCGCCCCATCTGGGATCATATTGCCGCAATTCTTCACCAAACCCCGGTCGTTCGATTTTAATGACTTCCGCACCGGCTTCCGCCAGCATCAGGCTGGCCATGGGTCCGGGCAGCAGGGTTGAAAAATCCAATACCCGAATGCCGGAAAGTGGTTGTCGGGTCATAGGTTTATATCTTCCAGTTCAGGCTCTAAAAAAAATCCAGCGGCAGTCTACCGCGATCAATCATAATCAACACAAGCGTCACTGTAATCATCGAAATTGCCGTGGTGACAAGAATTGCACTGGATGAGCCTTCAACATATTCGTCATATTGCACCGCCATGACAAAAACAGTGGCAGCAGTGGGCAGTGATGCCATCAAAACAGCAACCCCCACCCATAGGGGATCAATCCCGCCCATGAGCGTTAAAATCAACAACACCAAAAGCGGGTGCAGGACTGACTTGGCAATAACGATCAGGGGGAATTCGCGCCCCATTCCGGCCAGCGGCTGATAAGCCACGGTAACACCGAGAATAAAAAGCGCACTGGGGGCGGCAGCACCACTGAGAAAATCCAGTAATGTATCAACCGGCAGCGGCAGTTTTATGGAAAAAGCGGAGGCTAAAACCCCCAAAATTGTTGCGATGATAAACGGGTGCAAAAATACCTGTCTGGCGATCTTGATCACGATTGCCTTTACATCGGTTTTTTCCGAACTGCCAAAGGAGTTCAACAGCGGCACCAGTGAATATTGCAAAGTGCTGTCAAAACAGAAAATTAACGTAGCGGGAACAGCAGCAGCTGGTCCAAGAGCTGCGACCGTTAGCGGCAACCCCATGTAACCGATATTACCATAACTGGCCGCCGCCCCCTGCATAGCGGCTTCGCCAATGCGCTTGTTCAAAATCATAAGCGATACAGCAAAAACCAGAATGAATATTGCATAAGAAGACAAAGTTGTGGCCAGAATGAAAGGCCAGTTGGTCAACTGCTCAATCGGTGCCGAGGCGACGGTTTGAAACACCAGCGGCGGCAATGCAAAATAGACCACGAATGTATTAAACCATTCAATGCCGCTTTTATCCTTGCGCATGAATTTTCCGGCGATGAAACCCATCAATATGAGGCCGAAAAAGGGCAGAATGAGATTTACAACAGTGCTCATAGGCGGGCTCTAGGGTTTGTATGCAGGGTATTGGTTTTAACGCTTTCGAAGCAGCGCGAAACTATGCCTTTTTAGGCGAAGGTGTCCAGCCCCAGTTTTTCAAAGTTATTTCAAAGTGTAAACTGATGGATAAAAATTTCCGGGCCGGATGTCGAGGCAATTTACCGGACCCACAATTTTTGGTATAATACGCTCCCTAGGGATTGCTGATACAAGGGGCATATGATGCTATTGGTTCGATTATTAAGAGGTATCGTCAAAATCGGTGAGGTTGTTGTTGTCGATTCAACCGGGCGTTCCTGGAACGTCGGCGATGCTTCCACCGGACCTTCTGTCACCCTGGTTCTGCATGACAATAAGGTAAGTTATAAGTTTGCGCTTAATCCAAGGCTGTATTTCGGTGAAGCCTATATGGATGGCAGTCTGACGATTGAAAATGGCACGATTTACGATTTTATCGACCTCATGGGCCTGAATATTGGCACCGGTTCGATAAATACCGCAGACCGGTGGATGACCAGAGCACGGCTTTTGTGGCGCCGGTTCAGACAGGCGAATTCGCTTACCCGCGCCCGGCAAAATGTTGCCCACCACTATGATTTGTCCAGTCAGCTTTACGATCTTTTCCT
>CAZJUF010000156.1:0-7304 GCA_964549055.1 uncultured Hyphomicrobiales bacterium
GCGCCATAATACTGTCGCAGGCTTCGCGTGCCAGCCTTGCGCCGTGCTCATTGAGTTCATAAGCCAGCTCTTCCATGCCATAATCCGCCTGGGCAATGGATGTGGCCGAAAATGTATTGGTTTCAACAATATCGGCCCCGGCTTTAAGGTAAGCTATGTGAATGTCCCTGATGGCATCGGGGTTTGACAGGGTCAAAAGATCGTTGTTGCCTTTGACATCCTGACCCCAGTCTTTGAAGCGATTTCCGCGATAACCTGCTTCGTCCAGCTTTAGATCCTGAATTTGCGTACCCATGGCCCCGTCCATTACCAGGATGCGTTTTTCGGCAATTTCACGCAATTCAGCGCCAATGATTTTTTTGTCAGACATTTTAGATTGATCCGCGATCTTTAAGCTTGATTTTGACAATGAGATATAACGATATCTTTATATATCAATTTACCATTCCCGTAAACCGTGAACCTGGATAAATCTTTGCTGCGTGTATCGGCACGGCAGATGAAGTAAATTGTTGGGGACTTAAAACGAAAATACCCGTCAACTTTTCGCTGACGGGTATTAGTACGATATCAAAATTAATTTATGGCAGCTCTAAAAAGCAGCTCTACGCTTCGACCTTGAAGCCGCCCTTGGCATCTAGCTCAAAACTGCCGTCAACGACAGCATTGGCCCAGGTGGTTGTGCGCTTTAAGCCACCAAGCGGGAACATGTGAGCGGAAACAATACCACAAGCCGGATCTTCTAACTTGTATGCGACCAGATCTGCCACCAGCTTGTCGGGTGCTGAAACCGAGAGCAATTTGGTTACGTTTCTTGCCTGCCGGGTTAAAAAGCGCATGGAATTACCGACACCACAGGATCTCGCATAAGCAATCAGGGTTTTGATTGTGGCAAGGCCGGGCAAACCAATTCTTATCGGCAATGTGTTGCCTTCAGCCTGAATGGCTTTATCCCAGGCGATAATAGGAGCCGCATCAAAACAGAACTGGGTGACAATCTGCACCTGCGCACCGGTGCGAAGGGCAAACGCATTTTTCCAGGCGAGGGCCTTTAAAATATTTTCGTCGCTAATATCAGGGCTGCCTTCGGGATGGCCGGCCACATTGATGTGGTTGATAGCGTAGGCGTCAAACAGCCCGGTTTCGAGCAATTGCATGGTATCGGAAAAATCACCCACCGGTGTGTCATATCCACCGCCAATGAGCAAAACCTCGTTGACACCAGCCTCACCGGCAAGACGGTTTAACCTGTCGTCGAGATCACTCATGTTCGACACACCGCGTGCGGCAATATGGGGAACCGGCACAAAACCATCTTTTTTGAGGTTTTTGGCGGTTTCAATGGTTTCGCTGAAGTCTGATCCGGGCAAAAACGTAATGAAAACAGACGCGCCCGGTGCCAGAAGGCTTCGAAAACTGCCGATTTTTTGCGCTGCTGCGGGCGTGGTTTCGCAGGAATAATTGGTCATGAAGCTGGCGATAGATTGTTTAATATCCGTTTCCATAACTTCCACGTTACATTCATAAGCCAGTGACATGACGAAGCTCCTTTTAATGCGGTTTTTCAAGTCATATCTGCTAGCACTTGCCCTGTCGTATGAAATTGCGGTATTCGGGAATTCAAATACGACATACTAACCCAGGGAAAGAATTTATTCGCATGGCTGATCCGCTGACAAAACTATTGCAGGAAAAAGATTTCATCCTCGGCGATGGCGCCATGGGGACCAATTTGTTCGATCTGGGGCTGGCAAACGGCGAGCCAGGTGAAATGTGGAACCTCGACCGGCCTGAGTTAATCGCTGAGGTTTATCAGGGGTTTGTTGATGCTGGCTCCGAAATCATCCTGACCAACACGTTTGGTGCCAATAAATTCCGCTTCATGCTGCATTCTGACCCGGCACAGGTTGAAGAGGTAAATATCGCCGCTGCCCGCATTGCCCGCGAAGTTGTTGATGGATGCGACAGAAATATTATCGTTGCGGGCTCCATGGGTCCCACCGGCGAAATGCTGGAACCTTATGGCGAGCGTCCGGCGATTGAAGTGGAAGACGCGTTTTATGAGCAAGCCATGGCGCTGAAACAGGGCGGTGTCGACATCATCTGGATTGAAACCATGTTCTTCGAAGATGAAATAGATGCCGCCGCCAAGGCTGTTGAACGTGCCGGGATGGCTTATGTGCAGACCATGACGTTTGACACCAACGGCTGCACCATGATGGGGCTGAAGCCACAAAATGCGCCACAGTTGAAGCGCGAGCGCAAGTGGAACTCCATCGCCTTTGGTGCCAACTGCGGTGTTGGCCCGTCACAGCTGGTCGACACTATTTTAGGCATTTCTGAAAACTCCGAACCTGGTGACGTGATTGTCGCCAAGGCCAATTGCGGTATTCCACAAATGGGTACGGATATGAAAATTGCCTATGATGGCACACCGGAAATCATGGCCGATTATGCCTGCATGGCACGCGATGCCGGGGCTCGCATCATCGGCGGCTGTTGTGGCACAAGACCTGTGCACATCGCCGCCATGCGACAGGCCCTGGACACACGAGAGCCCAATGGTAAACCCAGCCATGAACACATTCAGGAAATCCTGGGTGACGTTACAAAAACGTCTAAAGAACAAAGCAAACCGGGCCGGAAGCGAACCGGGGCACGGCACAGAGCAAAACCAACAACGTCCTGATAGCTTTTCGGTTAATTCGTTGGCGCAAAGCCATAAAGGCCTGAACGTGACATTTTTGGCAGCATAGCACAGCTTTCCAGCAACTCTATCGGCAGATCATCACCGTCAAAAACATCAAACAGAGGTTTTTGGTCTTCCAGTGACCATCTGACTTTTTCGCCTTTAAAAGAATAGCTGTAACCGGGTCCCATGCGGCACGACACCCTGAGGGAATTCTGTTTGGCAGAGATATGTAATCCCTCGCTAAACTGTCTGGTGGCCCATTCGATGCCCAGCCATCCGGCGGTTTCCAGAAAAAGCACCTCAAGGGGCTCAAATTTTGCCATCAGGGCTTGTGATTCTTCGTCCAGCGCATTGCCAAGCGTCATGGTGAAAACGACGACTTCGACGACACCATCAAGGTATTTTTCAAAGGCAATATTGTGAAAGCGGGAGCCGTTTTCCAACACCAGACCGTTAGCGTCACAATGTTTTATTTTCAGGCGCTTGTAGTGAATTTCCGGCACTGCCAGACCTTCGGCGCGGCGCGAGATATCTTCAGCCGTGGCGACAATTACCGGGCGCACTTTTTTGAGGTCGCGATAGCCATGCAGGCGCAATAAGCGGTCTTCACGAATTTTAATTCCCAGAGGTCGAAACACGCCATGGGAATCATAGGCGTGCATCAGACTGTCAGCATTCAAACCGTTTTCTCCAGCGCCGCTGTTTTAAGGGTCTCATATTCGGCCTCAATTTCTTCCGCCACCTGTTTCACTACATCTTCAGCTGTGCCGTCACGCGATTGCCACTCGGCCTTGTTCCAGTGCTGCAGATATTCATCGGCACCATCAAGCTTTCTGCGCATGGCAATCAGATCAATCAATTCCTGAAAGCGCAAACTCAATTGGCTCTTGGCTTTTTGCCGCCCCTCACGCGCTTCCACAACCGAGGGGATCTCCTGCCAGTACATGATACGATATTTTGCCATCAGCTTTGCCCGATCCTTCAATTTACCCCGATATGCCATAAATAATAGCAAAAATGACTGGACGTGCCAGTGAAAAGGCGGCGGGGAAAGAGTGAAAAACGGCAAAAACCGAAAAGTGACGGCCGAATTCAAAATATTCAATCTCGCATTCGAACCAATTGCAATTGTGAAACGCCTGCGTGTTTCAATATTAATTGATCAAAACGATTGAGAAATTGACTTGCCTGTGCTGGCCACAGCGTCAACCTGTGCTATCAGTATACCCCGTTTTAAAATCCGAAAGCTGCACCTATGATCGATCTCTATACCTGGTCAACGCCCAATGGCCGCAAAGTCTCAATTATGCTGGAAGAAATCGGGCTCGATTATACCACGCACACCATCGACATCGGCAAGAACGAACAGTTCGCCGAGAGTTTCCTCAAAATTTCACCCAATAACCGCATCCCGGCAATCGTCGACAATGACACCGGGATATCATTGATGGAATCGGGCGCAATCCTGATGTATCTGGCAGAAAAAACCGGCAAATTTTTATCATCTGATCCCGCCACCCGATGGACAACGATTGAATGGCTGATGTGGCAGATGGGCGGCGTTGGACCCATGTTGGGACAGGCCCATCATTTCGTCCATTTCAACAAGGGCAAAAGTGACTACGCTGAAGAGCGCTATCTCAACGAAACCAAAAGGCTCTACGGGGTTCTCGACCGCCGTCTGGCTGATCGGGATTATCTCGCCGGTGAATATTCCATCGCCGATATGGCCACCTGGCCATGGATTTCCCGGTTTGAATGGCAGACGGTCAATCTCAATTCATACCCAAATGTAAAAAAATGGTACCTCGCCATTGCCGCGCGCCCGGCGGTTCAAAAAGGCTATCATGTACCGATTAAACAACCAGAAATCCCGATGCCTTAGAGCGGGGGCAGATTTTTCTGGTCGAGAGGGGCGCTCCCCTACCCGCGTTGCCCATCCTGCAAGTTTGCATCCAGGCGGGCTTGGGCCATGTCGCGCATTTTATCATTGAGAGCAGGATTTCGGCGCAGCAGATTTTCAAACGCTCCCGCTTCCAATACCAACAGATCACATTTGGTTCGGGCAATGGCGTCAGCACTTCGGGTGCGCCACTCGAGCAATGCCATTTCACCAAAATAATCTCCTGATCTCAGCTCAAAAAAACCGCCAGATGCTGAAATCTCAACGGTTCCGGTAACGATGAAATACATCTCGCTGGCTTTTTCACCCTTCTCCATAATCCTGGCTCCGGCCAGATAGGTGTGTGATCTCAACAGACCCATGATTTCCGCAATTGTTGCAGCACTCAGCCCACTGAATATCGGCACGCTGGCGACAGTTGACCAGGTTACAATAAATTCACGGCGATTGATTTCCTGGGAAAAACCAGTGGCGATAATGCCAATTGGCAGGGCAAACATTCCAAGCCCCAAAATCATCATTACGCCGCCAAAAAACTTTCCGGCACCACTGAGAGGCACCACATCGCCGTAGCCAACTGTTGTCAGGGTTGAAACCGCCCACCAGGCAGCACGCGGTATTGATCCAAAATATTCGGGCTGGATTTCACGTTCGAGGAAATAGATGATTGATGACGCAAACAACAACAGGGAAACCATCACCATCAAGGCGCCAACCAGGGCGCGACTTTCAGCAACAAGAACCCGGCCCAATGTATCCAGTGCGGGTGAATAACGCGCCAGTTTCAAAAACCGTAGCAGCCGCAAAACACGCAAAATCCGCAAATCAGCACCGAAAAAACTGCCGAGATAAAATGGCAGCACCGCCAACAGGTCGACAATCAATAACGGCCTGGTGGCAAAATGCAGACGCGCGCGCGCAGGGTTGAGATGTCGAAGCGGTGCCGATTCCACCGCCACCCACAACCGCAGCAGGTATTCGATGGTGAAGATCACTATGGAGATTAAATTGAACAACTCAAATGCCGGGCCTAAACGGGCATTCAATACTTCAACGGATTCTGCTACAAATGCGATAACATTGGCAAAAATCAGGATGATGATAAACACGTCAAACAAGACGCTGAGCAAATCATCCGAGTGTCTTGCTTCAAGGATTTCATAAAAGCGGCGTCGGAGCGGCGTTCTTCTTTTTCTTTTTTTCATGGCCGAACAGACCCCCTCATTTAGATGCGGCGATATCCTCAATCTGTCGTGATATCTGCGCCAGTGCAGCCTCGGCCTTGGAACCATCCGCCCCACCGGCCTGAGCCATATCAGGTCGGCCACCGCCGCCTTTGCCACCTAAAACCTGGGCACCGGCTTTTACCAGATCAACGGCGTTGAATGTGTCTGTCAAATCCCCGGTAACGCCCACGACCAGCCCTACTTTGCCCTCATCAGTAACTGAAACAATAGCGACAATGCCTGATACAACCTGCTTTTTTGCATCGTCCACCAGGCTGCGCAGATCTTTTGCTTCAACACCCTTGAGCGCTCGGGCCATTACCTTGATACCACAAATTTCTGCCACATCGGTATTTTTATCAACACTCGAACCACCCTGACCAAGCGCCAGTTTGCGGCGCGCGACGCCGAGTTCGCGTTCCATTTTTTTGCGTTCGTCCAAAATTGTCTCAATGCGGCCCAATAGATTGCCCGGCGTGGTTTTAAGCAAATTTGCAGCTGAGCGAACGCGAGCATCCTGTTCACTCAGATGATTGCGCGCGCCCTCGCCTGTTAAGGCCTCAATGCGGCGCACGCCAGAAGCCACCGCACTTTCGCTGGTAATTTTCACCAGACCAATGTCACCGGTGCGCAAAACGTGGGTGCCGCCGCACAATTCTGTTGAGTACGTTGATGTGGTGCCGTCTTCATTCAAGTCTTCCCCCATGGAAACGACACGCACTTCATCGCCGTATTTTTCACCAAACAGAGCTAATGCGCCTTGTTCAATTGCCTCGTCCACTCCCATGAGGCGGGTAACGACGGGATTATTCTGAGCAACAATTGAATTGGCGATTTTTTCTATCGCAGCCAGTTCTTCCGCCTCGACCGGTCGGGTTTGCGAGAAATCAAAACGCAGCCGATTGGGGTCAACCAGTGAGCCTTTTTGCGCCACATGATCGCCCAGCACACGCCGCAAAGCCTCATGCAGGAGATGAGTGGCAGAGTGATTGGCACGGGTGGCCGCACGGGCCAGACTGTTTACCCGCAGTTCAACTTCGTCACCGACCCTCAAGATGCCGGCAGTTACCTGGCCAATATGGACAAAAACGTCGCCGAGTTTTTTCTGGGTGGCGGAAATTTCGATGCGCAAACCGTTCGGTGATGTGATTGTTCCGGTATCGCCAACCTGGCCACCGGATTCGCCATAGAATGGTGTCTGATTGACGATGACATTGACATCATCTCCGGCCTTTACCTCATCAACCACATCGCCATCTTTGATAATTGCGCTCACCACCCCTTCGGCAATCTCCTTGGTGTAGCCGAGGAACTCGGTCGCTCCGTGCTGGTCGCGTATTTTAAACCATACTTCTTCGGTAGCCGCCTCACCTGAGCCCGCCCAGGCGGCTCTGGCATCCGCGCGCTGGCGCTCCATTGCTGTATTAAAGGCATCCGTATCGACGGTAATATCGCGCGAACGCAAGGCATCCTGGGTTAAATC
>CAZJUF010000157.1:0-7301 GCA_964549055.1 uncultured Hyphomicrobiales bacterium
GCACCTTGACCGTTATTTCCTTGCCGCCATATTTATGTACGCTGTCATGGGCGCGTATGGTGACGGTGGTTAATTCGGCCGGGATTTTTACTCCCGAAAGACTGCGGGTGAAAGGTTGTTCGTTTTCATGCGGATGAACCAGGACCCGCTTGCCTAAAATATTGCCGTTATTATCGAGCACTTCCCAGGCATCTGCGTAATGTTTCCAGCCGGTGTCGGCATGTTTGACAGTGACATCAAAGCTGTAACCGCCGCTGGAAGCCTGCGATATATTAACGTCAACGACGTCGGCCTCGCCAGCATTGGCGTTGGTTGCCAGTATCGCGCTCGCGATAACAACAACTGGTATTGTAAAGAGATTTTTCATCGCCAGAGTTAAGCAACCTTCGTCCGCCCCCGTCAAGACACAAGAGATTGATTACAACATCAAAAGGCAGAAATAATGGCCATGAAGCCCGAGGCAATCAATACGGCTAAAATAAGCATTGTAAAGGTTTTGGGATCAATTTTGTTCGACACCCTGTCGCCCAACAATGTACCGATATAAGCAGCCGGTGCCAGGGCTATGGCCCACATCCAGGTGGTGGCATCGATACCCACCAACACGGCTTGAGCGAGAAGTCCAAATGAATAGCCAAACAGGAACAGACCGAAAATAGCTGAGCGCGTCGCCTGTTTGGTGGTGTGCAGGTAGGTGAGATAAAGAGCAGCAGCTGGACCCGTCATGCCAAGTGTGGTGGTCATGATGCCGGTGGCAACGCCAATGCCCAAGTCGATGCCAAGAGGTCCGGATGGTGAAGCGTTCCCCTGCCCGGTGCGCTCTTTGCCGGTGGCCAGCAGATAAAGCGCCAGAGCAGTTACGATGATACCGGCTCCCAGTTTAAGTGAAGTGACATCTGCAAGGCGATAGATCTCAATGCCGATGAAGGCGCCAACGGCATTGCCGATAATCAGGCGCATCAACAATGGTTTGGGAAAATGTTGATAGATTTTCGGCAAAACGGCAATGGCGGTGACAAGGGTTATGAAAATAGTTACCTGAACCGCAATTACCGAATTAAAAACCGTCAGAAAAATCGGCGTGACAAAAAGCGCAAAACCAATCCCCACAGCCCCTTGCACCAGGGCTGCAACAAAAGTCACAGTTGATAATAACAACAGTTGAACAATATCCATCACACCCCATCAGGTGATATGGAATTGAAAAATACCACCCTAAAACGGCACTTCGTCATCAAGTTCCTGGGAGAAGTTTTGTGTATCACCGCCTGATTGCGAGGATTGCGCCGGCTGTGACATCGGGCTGGACTGGCCGAAATTACCGCCTGATGCATAATCACCGCCGCCCTGACCGCCGCTACGGCCATCGAGCATGGTGAGAGTTGAATTAAAACCCTGCAGGACCACTTCGGTGGAATATTTATCCTGACCGGACTTGTCCGTCCATTTGCGCGTCTGCAAAGCGCCTTCGAGATAAACTTTGGAGCCTTTTTTCAGATATTGCTCGACAATCCGGCACAGGCCTTCATTGAAGATCACCACGCGATGCCATTCGGTACGCTCTTTGCGCTCACCGGTCGATTTGTCGCGCCAGCTTTCGGAAGTGGCAATACTTAAGTTGGCGATAGGCCTGCCATCCTGGGTGCTGCGCATTTCCGGATCTGCACCCAGATTGCCAACCAAAATTACCTTGTTTACTGATCCCGCCATGTTATCGGCCTTTCCTGTATTGTCCTTGCGGCTGAAATATCAAATCCGCACTCCTGTTAGTCTTACACTACCTGATTGCGATCCCCTGCTCTAGCAACCAGCCGGTTTATCCACAATAGGCTTTGGGTGATTGCCCTTTTGAATTGTTCATGTTATGTTCTTTTGGTTAATTAGGTCAAGTCAATCTTGTCGTATCCACAGGAAACCGGTGCATGACAAATCGCACGCAGATGCAAAAGGCTAGGGAATTTCAGGCGCTACATGGGGGTAAAACTGCATTTTTAATGCCCAATGCGTGGGATGCGGGATCCGCCATTCTGCTGGCTCAGGCGGGGTTCAAGACAATCGGCACCACCAGTGCCGGCATCGCCTTTTCAAAGGGTCTGGCTGATTACGACAACTCGCTTTCACGCGACGATAATATGGCCGCCATTGCACAGATCTGCCAAGCAGTTGACCTGCCGGTAAGCGGGGATACGGAAGCGGGATATGGACCACGCTTGCGCGATGTGGAGGAAACCATGACCCAGGCAATCAGAACCGGTGCTGTCGGGGCAAGTATCGAGGATTATTCTGGCGATCGCGCCACCGGCCTTTATGATATTGAAGAAGCCGTTGATCGCGTTAGTGCCGCCGTTGCCGCCATTGACGCATCGGGCATTCCCATTGTTCTTACAGCGCGGGCCGAATGTTTTCTTGCCGGCCATGAAACCCCCCTGCCCGAAGCTATCAAACGTTTAAATCGGTATCGTGAAGCTGGAGCGCATTGTCTTTTTGCGCCGGGGCCGAAGGATGAGGGCACCATTGCCACGCTGGTCAACGAAGTCGATGGCCCCATCAACATTGTCGCCGGGCTTTCGGCTGAGGCCTTAAGTGTCGAAGAACTTGACACTCTCGGTGTCAGGCGCATCTCCACCGGCGGTTTACTGATGCGCACCTGTCTTGCAACTTTACGCGAAATCGCCGGCGAACTGGTCACTTCAGGTACATTTTCTTTTGCCGCACGGGCCATTCCCGATGCTGAGCTTTCGCGCCTGTTTTCGAAGGTTCGAAAGGAACAGTAAAATTTGTCGATTTGCTGGCGTTATCCGCTTTCTTTTGTTTGCGTTTTGTTCCTGATTGATATATCCCCCTATGATGGCTAAAAAATCGGATCAAAAGTTCATCTCGGTCAGGGGTGCGCGCGAACATAATCTCAAGAATATCGATATTGACCTGCCGCGTGACAAGCTGGTGGTGATTACCGGTCTGTCGGGTTCGGGAAAATCATCGCTGGCGTTTGATACGATTTATGCCGAGGGCCAGCGGCGGTATGTGGAATCGCTGTCAGCTTATGCCCGCCAGTTCCTTGAGATGATGCAAAAGCCAGATGTGGATCAGATAGACGGTCTGTCTCCGGCAATTTCGATTGAGCAGAAAACCACGTCACGCAATCCGCGCTCAACTGTGGGAACGGTCACCGAAATCTACGATTATATGCGATTGTTGTTTGCCCGCGTCGGCATCCCCTATTCGCCCACCACCGGCCTGCCGATTGAAAGCCAGTCGATCAGCCAGATGGTTGACCGCACGCTGGCGCTGGAAGAAAAAACCCGGGTCTATCTTCTCGCGCCGATTGCGCGCGGTCGCAAAGGAGAATTCCGCAAGGAATTCGCTGATCTGCAAAAGCGTGGATTTCAGCGGGTAAAGGTCGATGGTGATTTTTATGAACTTGAAGACGTACCGACACTGGATAAAAAGTTCAAACACGATATTGATGTTGTCGTCGACCGGCTGGTTTTAGGCGGTGATCTGGCTGGACGTCTTGCCGACAGTTTTGAAACCGCACTTGAACTTGCCGATGGCCTCGCGGTGATTGAGTTTGCCGACAAAGTTGACAAAAAAGGCAAGCCCGAACGTATCATATTTTCGGCCCGTTTTGCCTGCCCGGTTTCCGGCTTTACCATTGAGGAAATTGAGCCGCGGTTATTCTCCTTCAACAACCCCTTTGGTGCCTGTCCTGCCTGCGATGGTCTTGGCGTTGAATTGCAGTTTGAAGCTGAACTTGTGGTGCCCAACGAAAAGCTTTCTCTGGCAAAAGGTGCTGTGGCACCATGGGCCAAAACCGGCAGCACATCGCCTTATTACGCCCAGACGCTTGAAGCCATTGCCGCGCATTATTCCGTGTCAATGACCACACCGTGGGCTGAATTGCCGGAACAGGTTCGTCAGGTTGTTTTATTCGGCTCGGACACAGAAGAGATAAGTTTCACCTATGATGATGGCGTGCGGCGCTATACCAATAAAAAACCGTTTGAAGGTGTCGTTAATAATATCGAGCGGCGCTGGCGCGAAACCGAATCAAACTGGGTGCGTGATGAGCTGTCGCGGTTTCAATCAGAACATGCCTGCAGCCGCTGCAAGGGCTATCGTTTAAAACCTGAAGCCATGGCGGTAAAGCTCGACAACCGGCATGTGGGCGAGATATCGCAATTTTCGATTATGGGCGCGCAAAACTGGTTTGAACAATTACCTGAGAGCTTAAGCGCCAAACAAAATGAAATTGCCGGGCGTATCCTCAAGGAAATTCGCGAGCGCCTCAATTTTCTCAATGATGTCGGCCTGGGTTATCTTACTTTATCGCGAAAATCCGGCACACTTTCGGGCGGTGAAAGCCAGCGCATCCGTCTTGCCAGCCAGATTGGTTCGGGCCTTACCGGTGTTTTATACGTGCTTGATGAACCCTCGATTGGCCTGCATCAGCGTGACAATGCCCGATTGCTCGAAACGCTCAAACACCTGCGTGAACTTGGCAATACGGTGCTGGTGGTTGAACATGATGAGGAAGCTATTCTGGCCGCTGATTTTGTCGTCGACATGGGACCAGCAGCTGGCATGCATGGCGGAGAAATTGTGGCCTCGGGCACACCTGAACAGGTGATGAGATCGACCAAAAGCCTCACCGGGCAATATCTTACCGGCCTAATCCAAATACCCACACCGCCTCATCGCCGGAAAATCACCAAGAGCCGAATAATAAAGATTGTCGGAGCGCGCTCCAATAATCTTAAAAACATCTCGGCGGAAATTCCACTTGGCACTTTTACGTGCGTTACCGGGGTATCAGGTGGTGGCAAATCCACTCTGCTGATTGATACGCTGTACAAGGCGACAGCACGGGCTTTGAACAATGCGCGTGCGCACCCTGGTGAACATGATCACATCGAAGGGTTGCAACATCTTGACAAGATAATTGATATTGACCAATCCCCCATTGGCCGCACGCCGCGTTCCAATCCGGCAACTTACACTGGCGCCTTTACGCCTATTCGCGAATGGTATGTGGAATTGCCCGAGGCGCGCAGCCGCGGCTATAAACCGGGACGGTTTTCGTTCAACGTCAAGGGCGGGCGCTGTGAAGCCTGCAAGGGCGACGGGGTTATAAAAATCGAGATGCATTTTTTGCCCGATGTTTATGTCACCTGCGATCAATGCCGGGGCAAACGCTATAATCGTGAAACACTGGAGATAAAATTTCGCGGCAAATCAATCGCTGATGTTCTCGACATGACGGTTGAGGAAGGTGCCGAGTTTTTCAAGGCTGTGCCGACAATTCGCGAAAAACTGGTGACCCTGAAGCGTGTCGGTCTTGGTTATATCAAGGTTGGACAACAGGCTAACACATTGTCGGGCGGTGAAGCGCAACGGGTTAAACTTGCCAAGGAGCTGGCAAAACGCGCCACTGGCAGAACGCTCTACATCCTCGATGAGCCGACAACGGGGCTGCATTTTCATGATGTCGCCAAACTGCTCGAAGTGCTGCATGAACTGGTTGATCAGGGCAACTCTGTTGTGGTGATTGAACATAATCTTGAAGTCATCAAGACTGCTGACTGGATCCTTGACCTTGGACCCGAAGGCGGTGATGGTGGCGGTGAACTGGTGGCAGCTGGCACGCCGGAAGCTGTGGCAAAAGTCAAACGCAGCTATACCGGACAGTATCTGAAAGATATCCTGTCAAAAAAGAACCGACCCTCGCAGGCGGCTGAATAATTCAAGGAAAACCAAATTGAACCCCATTCATATCATCGGTGGTGGCCTCGCAGGTTCGGAAGCCGCCTGGCAAATCGCTCAACGCGGCATACGCGTTATCGTGCATGAAATGCGCCCGCATCAAAAAACCGATGCGCACCAGACTGAAGGATTGGCAGAACTGGTGTGTTCGAATTCCTTTCGATCCGATGACTGGCAGAATAATGCGGTTGGACTGTTGCATGAGGAGATGCGCCACGCCGGATCGATCATTATGCGCGCCGCTGACTTGCACAAACTCCCCGCGGGCGGGGCGCTGGCGGTGGACAGGGACGGCTTTTCCGATGAAGTCACCAAAATTCTCAACAACCATCCCCTGATTAGTATTGAGCGTGGCGAAGTAACCGGCACCCCTCCACCTGAATGGGAAAATGTCATAATCGCCACCGGGCCGCTTACCTCCAAGAGCCTGGGCGAAGGTATTCAATCATTGACCGGCGAAGATGAACTTGCCTTTTTTGATGCGATAGCGCCGATCATTTATAAAGACAGCATCAATTTTGATGTCTGCTGGTTTCAATCACGCTACGACAAGGAAGGCCCCGGCGGCACTGGTGCTGATTACATCAATTGCCCGATGACGGAGGAGCAATACAACGGATTTTTGGATGCATTGTGCGCGGCTGAGAAAACCGAATTCAAGGAGTGGGAAGGAACGCCTTATTTCGAAGGGTGCCTGCCGATTGAAATCATGGCCGGGCGCGGTCGCGAAACCTTGCGCTATGGTCCCATGAAGCCGGTCGGCCTCACCAACCCCCATAACCCGCAAGTCAAAGCGCATGCCATTGTGCAATTGCGTCAGGATAATGCGCTTGGCAGCCTCTATAATATGGTGGGTTTTCAAACCAAGCTGAAGTATGGCGCCCAGACCGAGATTTTTCAGATGATACCGGGCCTTGAAAACGCTCAATTCGCCCGGCTTGGTGGTTTGCACCGCAACACCTTTCTCAACAGCCCGAAAGTGCTCGATACCGAACTCAGACTGCATAACGACAGACGCTTGCGCTTTGCCGGACAGATTACCGGGGTTGAAGGTTATATTGAAAGTGCGGCCATCGGGCTGCTTGCCGGTTATTTTGCTACTTGTGATCTGAATGAACAAGCCGCTGTTGCACCACCGGTGACAACCGCCCATGGTGCTTTGCTCAATCACATCACCGGTGGCCATCTTTCCGGTGATACGGAGGTTGGGGGGAAAACTTTTCAACCAATGAATGTAAACTTCGGTCTGTTTCCCGAAATAGAAACCCCAAAACCAGAAGATGGAAAACGCCTGCGCGGCAAGGAAAAAAACCGCGCCAAACGTAGAGCGGTGAGCACGCGCGCGCTGGAGGATTTTGATTCCTGGCTCAAGCAAACCAAAACCGATTCCGATCATCAATAATTCAGCCAAGTCTCCCCTTGCGCGCTGCCCGCCACAACCGCCATTGGCGTTTGAATTGTGAGGTTTTTATGGGTCTGGCAAACGGGTCATAGTTGTGGCTGGAAATTTTATTGAGATAGGGTTTTATCAAACTTGC
>CAZJUF010000158.1:0-7265 GCA_964549055.1 uncultured Hyphomicrobiales bacterium
ACCGGTTGGGCAACACCGCTGGAAACAGCGCCAGATTTATTTAAAAAACTTGCCCGCGAGGCAAAAGAAAAACGCCGCGGAATGTGGCGCATCTCGACCCCATAAAAGGACACAATTGATGACGGCCCCCACCCCTTTGATACCACGCCAACCGACACCGGAACTGAACATTGAACTGGTGGGTGGCGAAAACTGGAGTCTGTCTGCTCAGGATCCGCAAAATTTTACAATGATTGTGGTCTACCGCGGGCTTCACTGCCCGATTTGCTCCCGGTATCTCGCTGATCTCAATGCAAAAGTTGATGACTTTGCCCAGCAGGGTGTCAACGTGGTCGTTGTCTCCAGCGATACACCGGAGCGCGCTGCGCAGGCCAAACAGGAATGGAAACTGGACAAGCTTGATGTAGGTTTTGGCCTCGGCCTCGAAGAGGGCCGCAAATGGGGTCTCTATATCTCAAAAGGTCGTGGCGCCACCTCTACCGGTGTCATTGAACCTGATCTTTTTTTAGAGCCGGGAATGTTCCTCATCCGTCCCAATGGTGAGCTTTACTTTGTCTCCGTGCAGTCGATGCCATTTGCACGCCCCGCTTTTGGCGATGTTCTTGGTGCGGTTAAATTTGTGATTGCCAATGATTATCCCGGTCGCGGCGAAGTTGTCGATTGATTGGGCCCGGTACCGTCTTTTGATGCCCTCTTGATACAGATCAAAACACTGCAGCTCAAGTCAGACTAGTGTCGAGCCAACAAGGTTTGATACATGACTTCTATTACGAACGATCACTACGACATTGTCATTGCAGGTGCTGGACCGGCGGGCTTGAGTTTCGCACGTGCCCTGGCCACATCCGGCCTCGACATCGCCGTAATAGAAAAATCACCGCAACACATATTAGCCAATCCACCGCCAGACGGTCGTGATATTGCCTTAACGCATTCTTCCGAGACCATTATGAAGGATCTGGATATTTGGGCACAGATACCAAAATCCAGTATTGGCATCATCAGACACGCTCAGGTGCTGAACGGTAATTCTCCATATAGCCTGCATTTTGACCATCAGGATACGGATAAGGATTACCTTGGCCACATCATTGCCAACCACGTCATCCGCAAAGCTGCTTATGACGCGTTGAGCGATTTTAACAATGTCGATATCATCTGTGAAACCGAAGTCACATCGGTTGATACCCGTACCAACGCTGCAAGTGTCACACTATCAGATGACCGGGTGCTGGACTGTTCGCTGGTGATTGCCGCCGACAGCCGGTTTTCCACCACGCGCAGAAAAATGGGAATTGCCGCTTCCATGCTGGATTTTGGCCGGGTGGTCATCGTTTGCCAGATGCAACATGAACTTCCTCATAATGATACGGCTTATGAATGCTTTCACTACGACAAAACACTGGCCGTTCTGCCGTTGCCCGGAAATAATTCGTCCATCGTTTTAACGCTTTCGGCAGCACACTCTCAAGATGTTTTGAAAATGGACGCGGAAACTTTCAACGAGGATATAACCCGCCGGTTTGACCATCGTTTGGGGGCCATGAAACTAACCTCCAAACGTCATCCCTACCCGCTGGTGGCGGTTTATGCAAAACAGTTTGTAACCACGCGCTTTGCCCTGATTGGCGATGCAGCCGTTGGCATGCATCCGGTAACAGCGCACGGGTTTAACCTGGGACTGAGCGGGGCAAATACGCTGGCACAAGAGGTAAGATGTGCGCTCACCCATGGAGAAGATATTGCTTCTACCAGCGTTCTGGAAGCTTACCAGTCAAAACACCATCGCCTCTCGCGGCCCTTGTATGTGGGAACCAATGCGCTCGTGCGCCTCTACACCAACGATCACCTGCCGGCGCGAATTTTACGCCAGGCCATGCTTCATCTGGGTAACGCCCTGCCGCCGGTAAAACGCGCGATCATGGATCAATTGACCAAAACCGAAACCTCACCCACCTGACCCTGAGCGATGCGAAAACGATGCATCACCCTCCTGAAATCAAATAATCGCGGGCAACATCACTAATTCCTGTGCTCACTGACGAGTTTGATATTTACCCCGGGTGTATGCATGGTGCATGATCGTCATGCAGCAACTATGGCCCTGTCGGCAACTTTCAAATCAACATACAAGATTGGTTTTTCATGGACACAATTGCTTTATTGGCAGCAGAACTTGGCGCAGGCCGGATAACGAGCACAGCGCTGGTTCAAAATTCATTTGAACGCATTAAAGATCCAGACGGTGAAGGTGCGCGAATTTTTATCAAACTGCATGAGAAGACGGCCCTTAAACAGGCAGATGAGGTTGATACACAGCGCAAAAGCGGCAAAACCCTTTCTCCTCTTGCCGGTATTCCTTTTTCAGCCAAGGACCTGTTCGATATTGCCGGGCAGGTCACCACTGCGGGCTCAAAGGTTTTAGCTGATGCACCTGTCGCCGATGAGACGGCATTGGTGATCAGTCGCCTTGAAGACGCCGGTATGATCAATGTCGGTCGCGCCAATATGACCGAGTTTGCTTATTCCGGCCTCGGGCTCAATCCGCATTATGGCACACCCAAATCAATCTATGACAGGGCCACAGGCCGCTGCCCGGGCGGATCATCGTCCGGTAGTGCTGTTTCTGTTGCCGATGGTATTGTATCGGCCACGGTGGGCACGGATACCGGTGGCTCGTGCCGCACACCAGCCGCGTTTAACGGTATTGTTGGTTTCAAGCCCAGCTGTGGCCGCATGCCGTCTGATGGTGTCTATCCGTTGTCGGTCAATTTTGATGCCCCGGGACCTTTCGGCAACAGTGTTGCCTGCTGCCATATTCTTGATCAGGTAATGGCAGGCGCAGAGGTGTCAACGACACTTCCAGACCTTGTTTGCGCGCAACCACAAGCAATCACGCTAACAGTGCCGCAATCAATTGTGCTCGAAGCCCTTGATCCTGAAGTTGCTTCAGCTTTTGCAACGTCACTTACCAACTTGTCAAACGCCGGGGTACGTATCATCGAAGCCCCTGCCCCGTTGTTTGACCGTATCATCGAGCGCAATGCCATCGCCGGGATTGCGCAATATGATGCTTATCAGCTGCATAAGGATTTACTGGCTGAACGCGGCGATGAATATGATGAATTCGTGCGCTGGCGCATATCTTCCAGCCACAATATTACCGAAGAAATGGTTCAGGAAAGCTGGCGTTTACGCCGTGAACTTATAGCAGAAGCATCCGCGATGATTTCGGGAACTTTGCACGCCTTTGCCTTTCCCACTGTTGCCATTATCCCGCCAAAAATTGCTGACGTGCAGGAAATGGAGGCATTCAAGGCCACCAACTTCCACGCCTTGCGCAATACCTCAACCCTCAACTTCCTTGATGGCTGTTCTATTTCCCTGCCCTCAACCGCGCCCGGTGAAGCCCCTGTTGGTTTTATGCTGTCAATGATGCATGGTCGCGACTCTGACCTGTTTTCGATCGCCGCCGGTGTTGAAACCATTTTGCAATCCCAGATGAAGTAATAGAAGAATGACCACACAACCAGATAAATTGCGCGCACTTTTGGCCAAAGACACCTGCTACACCATGCCGTGTTGCTATGACGGCTTGAGTGCCAGAATGATTGAACAAGCTGATTTTCCCTTAACGTTTATGAGCGGATTTGCTGTCTCGGCGGCCCGGCTGGGCCTACCCGATACCGGATTGATCTCCTATGGCGAAATGCTCGATCAGGCGCGTAACATCTGCGCCGCCGTTGCCATACCCGTCATTGGTGATGGCGATACCGGCTATGGCAATGCGCTCAATATCAAGCGCACCATTTCAGGCTATGCGCGCGCTGGCATGGCGGCAATCATGATTGAAGATCAACTGGCACCCAAACGCTGCGGCCACACCAAGGGCAAGGCTGTGGTGGCCCGCGAAGAAGCCTGTGACCGCATCAAGGCTGCTGTTGACGCGCGCAATGAAGGTGATGACATTTTGATCCTTGCCCGCACCGATGCCCGCGCCGGTATGGGCCTGAGCGAAGCCATAGCCCGTGCGCAAAAATTCTCGGAACTGGGTGCGGATATTTTGTTTGTGGAAGCGCCGGTTGATGAAGATGAAATGGCGACAATCTGCCGCGAGGTTCCCGGCATTCACATGGCCAATATGGTGGAAGGTGGCACAACTCCCCTGCTCAGTCCTGACAGATTACACCAGCTTGGTTTCAGAATTGCGGCCTACCCTCTAACGGTGATGAGCGCGGCTATGAACAACATGCGCCACGCCCTCGATGATCTGAAACGCGGTGTTCACCCGCAAGAACGCCTGATGTCGTTTGATGATTTGCGCGACATTGTCGGCTTTAATGATTACTACGATGAAGAAAGCCGCTATGCCAACCCCCGATCCGATTGAGTTGAATTAAACCTGATTGAATTGATTTCTCATATAATTATTTTAAAACCTTGATAATGCTCTGATTATCATCGCTCGTATACAAGGATAGAAAATGCGTCACGGCGGACAAATTCTGATTGATCAACTGGCTCTCAACGGCATAGACAGGGTCTTCTGTGTACCGGGCGAAAGTTATCTGGCAGCTCTTGACGGGCTTTATCAGTCCAATTCAATCGAGACCATTATCTGCCGTCAGGAAGGTGGTGCCGCGATGATGGCGGAAGCTTACGGCAAGATGACCAATTTGCCAGGCATATGTTTTTGCACCCGTGGCCCCGGTGCCACAAATGCTTCTGCCGGGGTTCATGTGGCGATGCAGGATTCAACGCCGATGATCCTGTTTATCGGACAGGTCGCAGGTTCGATGGCAGAACGCGAAGCCTTTCAGGAAATTGATTTTCGCCGCATGTATGGCGATATGGCCAAATGGATTGGCCAGATTGACCGGATTGAACGCATTCCTGAATATGTCAGCCACGCTTTCCACACCGCCATGACCGGCAGGCCCGGCCCGGTGGTTTTAGCTTTACCGGAAGATATGTTGAGTTCTCACGCAGATGTGGAAGACGCCAGACCGGCACAACCGGCACAGGCAAAAATCAGCGACGAAGACATATGCGCCCTGCAAAGCCACCTGCAACAGGCCAGCAAACCTTTGATGGTGGTTGGTGGTCCAGCCTGGACCAGTGATGCTCAGGCGCAATTGATGGCGTTTGCCGAGCGCGTCAATATGCCGGTAGCCGCAGCCTTCCGCTATCAGGATTACATGGATAATCGCCATCCCAGTTATGTTGGTGATGTTGGTATTGGTATTGATCCTAAACTGGCCCGGCGGGTTGGTGAAACCGACCTGTTGATCGCCTTTGGCCCCCGACTTGGAGAAATGACCACCAGCGGTTATTCGTTGGTTGATATTCCCAACCCGAAGCAAAAACTCATTCATATCCACCCCGGCGCGGAAGAACTGGGCCGGGTTTATCGACCGGATATGGCCATCAATGCCAGTTTGCGCTCGGTTGCCGCCAGCCTGGAGAAAATTACCAGTCTGGATTGTGAAAAATGGGCGGGCTGGACTAAAGCTGCCCGTGCCGATTATGAAGCATATTGTCAATTGCTGGACACACCGGGTGAGGTAAAGTTCGAACAGATTGTCAATCATGTCTCAAATTCACTGCCTGATGATGCTATCATCACCAATGGCGCGGGCAATTATGCCGGATTTGTGCGCCGTTACCATCAATACCGCAATTACAGAACCCAATTGGCACCGACATCGGGCTCCATGGGGTATGGGGTGCCGGCGGCCATCGCCGGCAAGCTTGCCCGGCCACAGGTTCCGGTAATCTGCTACACCGGTGACGGCGATTTTATGATGACGTGTCAGGAACTCGCCACCGCGGTTCAGTATAATATTCCAATCATCATCATCCTTGCCAACAATGGTACTTATGGCACCATCCGCATGCATCAGGAGCGCGAATATCCTGATCGCATCAGTGGAACCAGTCTTAACAATCCTGATTTTGCCGCCATGGCGACAAGTTTCGGCGCCCACGGTGAAACGGTCCGGGCAACCGCTGATTTTGAAGGTGCTTTGGCGCGTGCGATGGCGTCAGGCAAACCCGCCCTGATCAATTGCCTTATCGAAGCTGACGCGATTACACCGCAAACGACGTTGACGAAAATCACCGAATTTGCGAAAAAATCGACTTGAAACATTTGGTTTTTGTGGTGTTTGTAAATTTTTCCCCTGTTTTAAATCCAATTTTAACGCTCAACCTTTAGTATTGTTCCCAAATATCTCGCGGAGTGATTTAGGTTGAGTGAAATGTCCTCGAAAGAACTGGTTCACGATGAAGATCTGGATGAGGCAATTGAGAAACTGAATTCTCTTGCACCTAACGATTTTTTATCCCGAATAAAAACCTTGCCAACTGCCACGCTCAGTAGCCTTCACAAGCTAAAAAGCCTGTCTGTTTCTCAGGCAACAGCAATCGATAGGCTGATTAATTCTTCGCCGAAAAAACCCTCGTCATTGATAGCTGAAGAAGACGGATATATCCCTTTAAAATCCCGCCTTAACGCCTGGTGGCATGGTGATGATGTCAAAATCTCTGCCAGTCAATCAGATAATCGCACTATCGAAGTTCAAAATGAACTGGATAAATGCCGCTGGACCGAGGGTAGTGTTTCAATGGTGCAAAAGCTCTGGGGGGACGGGTTTGCTGAACCCGGGGGAGCTGCTTTTGTTAAAAAAGTCCTGTCCTTGATGAAGTTTGAATCGTCAAACACAATCCTCGATTTGTCCGCTGGCCTGGGCGGAACCGCCTGCAGTCTCGCCAAAGAACACAACTTGTGGATGGATGTCCTTGAAGCCGATGAAACACTGGCAGCTGGCGGCATTCAATTTGTTGCCCGCCACGGCATGTCCAAAAAAGTGCCGATAAAACATGTGGACTTTGAAACCCTGGAATTGCCAGAGGCTAAATACGACCAGATTTATTCGCGCGAATCCTTGTTCATGATTAAAAACAAGAAGAATGTTATCAAACAGATCGGCAAATCTTTAAAGCCCAAAGGACAGGTGTTGCTCGTTGACTACATGTTGAGCGAAAAATGCAACCAGTCCACCGTTGATAAATGGCTGAATTCCGAGCCGGAAAGACCGCATCCGTGGACGGCTGAATTGTATCATAAAGCTTTTGAGCACTACGGAATTTCAATCTGGACTACCAATGATCTTTCTGAAGAGTATTCCAGGCAAATCCATGAGGGCTGGTTATCAATGATCGAAACTATCTCCAAGTGCGGTTCTGAACGAAAGACTATTGAT
>CAZJUF010000159.1:0-7264 GCA_964549055.1 uncultured Hyphomicrobiales bacterium
AAGCGGTGCAATCATCGTTTGTAAAGGCGTTGACAGCGTTATTGCCGCACCGGACGGGAGGGCTGCCATTAACACCAATGCGCCGCCGACGCTTGCCACTGCTGGTTCCGGTGATGTTCTGGCGGGGATTATCGCCGGATTGATGGCACAGGCGATGCCGGCGTTTTATGCCGCCTGCGCGGGAGTATGGTTGCATGGGCAGGCTGCGAACCTGTTTGGTTCGGGTCTGATTGCTGAGGATATTCCCGAAATGCTGCCACAGGTGTTGCAGCAGATTGAATAAACGTGGTTTGAGACGAATTTTTGAGTTATATCTGCCGAACAATGTCTCAAATTAACTTTTGTTGACTATTTGGCAAAAAAATACCACCGCAGGGCTGGCGGTTTTGTGAATGTGCATGCTATAGAAGCGCCGCGCCAGACAGGGATTGGTTTTCCTGTTAAACTGCGGGCGTGGTGAAATTGGTAGACACGCTAGATTTAGGTTCTAGTGTCGCAAGACGTGGGGGTTCAAGTCCCTCCGCCCGCACCATGGTAAACGAGGGTCTCGCCAGATGTATTGTCTGACCGGGATCGATTTGATTAAACCTATGCGCTTTGGCTAAGCCTTGAGCGCTGTTGATGGACGCATATTGACATGCAAGTTACTGAAAAAGCCGCTGAAGGTCTGAAACGCGAACTGGAAATTGTAATCCCGGCGTCCGAGCTTGAAACAAGCCTGACTGCGCGGCTTGAACAAATGAAATCACAGGCCCGGATTAATGGTTTCCGCCCTGGCAAGGTGCCGGTTGCGCATTTGCGCAAAACCTATGGCCAGCAGGCGATGACTGAAGTTATCCAGGAAGCGGTGACGCAAGGCGCGCAAAAAGCGATTGAAGAACGCAAGGAAAATCCAGCCTATCAGCCCGATATCGGTTTTGGTGATGATGAGAACGCCTTGAGTGATGTTGTTGATGGCAAGGCGGATTTGACCTTTCTGGTTAGTTTTGAAATTGTTCCGACATTCGAGATATTTGATTTTTCCAAAGCCAAGCTCGAGCGCCCGGTTGCTGAAGTCGGGGCAAAGGAAATTGACGAAGCACTTAATCGCATGGTTGTGCAGCAAAAGGATTTTGAGCCACGTGAAGGTGACAGTCCGGCACAAAGCGGTGACAGGGTGCAGATTGACTTTGTCGGCAAAGTCGATGGTGAGACCTTTGATGGTGGTGCCGCCGAAGATGCCTATCTGGAAATAGGCTCCAATTCCTATATTCCCGGTTTTGAAGAACAGTTGATTGGTGCCAAGCCTGGCGATGAAGTTAAAGTCAAGGTGACGTTTCCTGGAGAATATGGCGTTGAGGCTCTCAGTGGCAAAGATGCTGTGTTTGATGTTGAGGTCAAGGAAGTAGCCAAGCCCAAGGATATTCCCGTTGATGATGAATTTGCCAAGCGTCTGGGTCTGGAAGACCTCGACAAGCTGAAAGAAGCGGTTGGCGAGCAGATCAAAAATGAATACACCAATTTTTCCGATGCGCGGGTAAAACGCGAGTTGCTCGATATTCTGGATGAAGAACATACGTTTGAAGTGCCGGAAAAACTGGTTGAGCAGGAATTTTCTTCGATCTGGCAGCAGGTTCTCGGTGATCTGGAAAAAGCCAAACGCACTTTTGAAGATGAAGATACGACGGAAGATGAAGCCAAGGCTGAATACCGGGTTATTGCCGAGCGCCGGGTAAGGCTGGGTCTGGTTTTATCGCAGGTTGGCAAAGCCGGTGATATTCAAATCAGCGATGATGAAGTCAATCAGGCTTTGATGGAACGTGCCCGCGAATTTCCGGGTCAGGAAAAAGAAGTCTTCGAATATTACACCAAACAGGCGGGCGCCATTAACGAAATCCGGGCGCCGATCTATGAACAAAAAGTCGTCAATTACATCATCGAATTGGCTCAGGTTACCGAAAAGAAGGTGTCTGCCGAAGAGTTGATGCGTGACCCTGACGAAGATGAAGCTAAAGACGACAAGAAAAAACCGGCAACAAAGAAAAAGGCCGCTGCAAAAAAGGCCGCGCCTAAAAAAGCTCCGGCGAAAAAAGAGGCGGCGAAAAAGAAAGACGACTGATCGCTGCAAGATCGAATAATAAAACCACCTCAATCCCAATCGGTTGAGGTGGTTTTTTTTGCCTATTCCTGCCGGGCCCAATCGCGGGCAATTTTTGCAGCATTGTCTTTCAGAGGCAATTTGCCCGCTTCTTCCACCAGATACCGGGTAAGGCCCATGTCCTCAAGCATTTGATCATTGTAATCAAGCAGGGCTATGAACCGTTTTCGGCGTTTGTAGTTATTTTTCAATTGGATGAGAGTTTTAACAAGGGTTCCTGGAAAGGTGATGAGCCTGGAAAATATTGCCGGTTTTGTCGTCGCGCCGGAAGGCACATTCAGATCGTTGCAAGTTGTGCAGGACATGGTCATGGTACAGTTCTCCTGTGCACAGAAATGGTAGTTTTCTGCGTTGTTTTTGAGTTAATTAATAATACTGCGAGGTTTCGTTTCGCTGTTGGTGACAATGTGGGTTTTTTCTATTGATCAATCAAACGAATTAGTTTTATGTTTGAGATCAATTTAATTGAACTGTAGGTGTCATATGGAACAAACAGCCGAAAATCAGGAGTTTAGTGGTCTCAATCGTTTGCCGGTTCTTGATTCGGAACTCCTGAAAACTTTCGTGGCGATTGCGGAAACCGGCAGTTTCAACCGGGCAGCCAAGTCAGTTTTCAGGACCCCATCAGCTGTAAGCATGCAGATGAAGCGTCTCGAGGGTGTTTTAAACGCCGTGTTGTTTCTGCGCGAAGGACGCACAATCTCTTTGACAAAAGAGGGAGAAAGTCTGCTGACTTATGCGCGACGAATTTTGCAGCTGCACGATGAAGCTGTGGCGCAATTCATATGTCCGAGTATGGAGGGAACTGTCCGTATCGGAACCCCGGATGATTTCGCCATTCGGTTTTTACCAAATATTCTTACCCGCTTCAGCTGCAGCCACCCCAAAGTTCAAATCGAAGTTCATAGTGGTGACACTAAAAAACTGGTGCGGATGATTGAAGAGGGAAAACTTGATCTATCGTTGATTACCTGCGGCAGTACGGCTGTATCCAAAATCAATTCAACGGTTATCTTTGAAGAACCTCTGGTATGGGTTGGCAGGGAAGGCGGTACTGCTTATTCACAAAGACCACTGCCGTTGGCCATATCGAATGTCGGGTGTCCGTGGCGCAACGAAGCTCTGGAAGTTATGGACAGGCTGAACATTCAATACCGTATTGCGTACTCAAGCCAGAACACATCAGGACAGGAGGCTGCACTTCTCGCAGATCTGGCGATTGCAGCTTTGCCACTGTCCCATGCCAAAACACCGTATCGATGTCTGGGGGAAGGGCAGGGGTTGCCGACATTGGGGTCATACCAGATCGCCTTAATGCGCTCGCCTAGCACCAAGGGGCAGATATATGATGACTTTGAAGAACAGATTTACAACAGTTTTGAAGCTGTTAACTAAGCTGTGAATTCTCGAGGCTGTGTTAACGAAATTGAAGCACCAATCAGAGTAGTTGGGAACTGGATTTACAATTTGGCGAGCGAATCATTATATGAACTGTGGTTGATAATTATTTCCGCGATGATACGCCAGAAACTGACATACTGTTTTGAGGACAAAAACCGATGATTGATCTATCTGATCCAGTTGATACTTATATGAATACCCTTGTTCCCATGGTGGTTGAACAGACCAACCGGGGCGAGCGTTCGTATGATATATTTTCCCGCCTGCTTAAAGAACGCATCATCTTTGTCACCGGTCAGGTCGAAGATCACATGGCCACACTGGTGACGGCTCAATTGCTGTTTCTGGAAGCCGATAATCCCAAAAAAGAAATATCCATGTACATTAATTCACCTGGCGGCGTGGTGACGTCCGGCCTGGCGATTTATGATACCATGCAATTTATCCGCCCTGATGTATCAACGCTTTGTATTGGGCAAGCAGCTTCCATGGGATCCTTGTTACTGGCAGCCGGTGCGCCTGATAAACGCTATGCCCTGCCCAATGCCCGTATCATGGTGCATCAGCCTTCCGGCGGTTTTCGTGGTCAGGCGACAGATATTGAGCTTCATGCCAGAGAAATTCTCGCGCTCAAGGAGCGGTTGAACCAGATATATGCTGATCACACCGGCATGGATGTAAGCAAAGTCAAAGACAGTCTCGAGCGCGATAATTTCATGACGGCTGAGGATGCCAAAAAGTTTGGTCTGATCGATACGGTCATCAACAAGCGCCCGGAACCTGAAGAAGAAGAAAAAAAATCATAACGGTCTGAGCATGAGATAAAGCCGGTAACATTGATGTGTTACCGGCGGTAAATTGTGGGATACGTCTTGAAACGAAACCAAAAATACACCATTTCAATTAATTGGTGCCAGCTTGTTAATAAAATTTGAAGACTGATTGCTTAGTATACTGTCGATGGCTTTTAAGTGCGATCGGTTAAGCGGGATTGTGCTTTGTGATATATTTTTGTTGGGTTGTTGATGCTTTTGGTGTTGAATTAAACGTCTGTCACGCTATGAATTTTAAAAGGGTGTGATTGTGCAAATGTTGTTGGGTGATTTCGAGGAGTTCGAATGAGCAAAGTGAGCGGAAGCGATTCAAAGAACACGCTATATTGTTCGTTCTGTGGAAAGTCGCAGCACGAAGTTCGTAAATTGATTGCTGGTCCTACAGTGTTCATCTGCGACGAGTGTGTTGAGCTGTGCATGGACATTATCCGGGAGGAAAATAAAAGTTCCCTGGTGCGCTCCAGTGACGGTGTGCCCACGCCTTTGGAGATTTGCGAAGTTCTTGATGATTATGTTATTGGCCAGCCACATGCAAAACGTGTGCTTTCTGTTGCCGTGCACAATCATTACAAGCGCCTCAACCATGCCGCCAAGAACGATGACGTGGAGCTGGCCAAATCGAATATTCTGCTGATCGGCCCTACTGGTTGCGGCAAGACGCTGCTGGCGCAAACGCTCGCGCGAATTCTCGATGTACCGTTTACGATGGCTGACGCCACCACGTTGACTGAGGCTGGTTACGTTGGTGAGGATGTGGAAAATATTATCCTCAAGCTGCTTCAATCTGCTGATTATAATGTTGAACGTGCCCAGCGCGGTATCGTCTACATCGATGAGGTCGATAAAATCAGCCGCAAGGCCGACAATCCTTCAATCACCCGTGACGTTTCGGGTGAAGGTGTTCAACAGGCCTTGTTGAAAATCATGGAAGGCACCGTGGCTAGCGTTCCGCCGCAAGGTGGCCGCAAGCATCCACAGCAGGAATTCCTGCAGGTCGACACCACCAACATTCTGTTTATCTGTGGTGGTGCATTTGCCGGTCTGGAAAAAATTATCGCCAAGCGTGGGAAATCCACGTCTATAGGATTTGGTGCTTCTGTTGAAGCTGAAGATGATCGCCAGACAGGCGAGCTTCTCAAGGGTATTGAGCCGGAAGATCTGCTTAAATTCGGGTTGATCCCGGAATTTGTCGGCCGCGTTCCGGTGCTGGCAACTCTGGAAGACCTTGATGAAGATGCTCTGGTGCAAATTCTGACTAACCCTAAGAATGCACTGGTCAAGCAATATCAGCGCCTGTTTGAAATGGAAGATGTCAATCTTTCGTTTGCTGACGATGCTCTTGTCTCGATTGCCAAACGCGCCATTGAGCGTAAAACCGGTGCGCGCGGGCTGCGTTCAATCATGGAATCAATTCTGTTGCACACCATGTTTGAGTTGCCCGGCCTTGAAGGTGTCGAAGAAGTGGTTATCGGCCCTGAAGTGGTCGATGGTGATGCCCGCCCGCTTTATATCTATGTAGATAAAGTGGATGAGGTTGAAACCAGCGCCTGAGAAGTCAGGTGACGGGCGAGTTTCTGTGACGATTGTGCTCTTGACTCAGTGTCATAAGCACCCCACTTGTTAACCAGTAACAATTGTTCAGCTTGAAAGTGATTCTCGCTGGGCGTGTAAAAGATGCGTATCGTCAACCATCGCTATTTTGGGTGATGTTTTGCGCTTGCTGGTGCGCGTGATAAAACCATTTAGATTCAATTAGACAGGAAGATAAACATGTCGGAAAAAAGCGGAAAACTACCGCAGGAACCACAGAGTACTGACGGAAAATCAGTGCATCCGGTTTTGCCGTTACGCGATATTGTGGTTTTTCCGTATATGATTGTGCCGCTGTTTGTCGGTCGCGAAAAATCCATCAATGCGCTTGAAGAAGTGATGCGCGATGACAAGCAGATTTTGCTGGTGTCGCAGAAAAACGCCGCAGATGATGATCCTTCAACCGATGATATTTATAATGTCGGCACCATTGCAACGGTTTTGCAATTGCTGAAATTGCCCGATGGAACCGTCAAAGTGCTTGTTGAAGGTGGTCAACGTGCGCGCATTTTGCGCTATGTGGATAATGACAGCCACTATGAAGCCGAAGCCGAGTTGATTGAAGATGAAGATGGCAGCGATGAGGAAATGGAAGCCTTGTCACGCACAGCGATCAACCAGTTCGAATCTTACGTCAAACTGAATAAAAAAGTACCTCCTGAAGTGCTGGGTTCAGTCAGCCAGATTGAAGGGTTTTCCCGTCTGGCCGATACTATTTCTTCTCATTTGGCCGTGAAAATCGCCGAAAAACAGGAATTGCTGGAAATATCCTCCATTACCGATCGACTTGAGCGTGTCTACGCCATGATGGAGAGCGAAATCGGTGTGTTGCAGGTGGAAAAGAAAATCCGCAGCCGGGTCAAGCGCCAGATGGAAAAAACCCAGCGTGAGTATTATTTGAATGAGCAAATGAAGGCCATTCAAAAAGAGCTCGGTGATACCGATGACGGCAAAGATGAATTAGCCGAACTTGAAGAAAATATCGCCAAAACCAAGTTTTCCAAAGAAGCGCGCGAAAAAGCTTTGGCGGAAATGAAAAAACTGCGCCAGATGAGCCCGATGTCGGCGGAAGCCACTGTGGTGCGCAATTATCTTGACTGGCTGTTGTCGATACCCTGGGGCGTCAAGGGCCGTATCAAGAAGGATATTGTTAAGGCAGAAGCCGTGCTCGACAAGGATCATTATGGTCTGGAGAAGGTCAAAGAGCGTATTTTAGAATATCTCGCGGTGCAACAGCGCACCAACAAGTTGAAAGGGCCAATCCTGTGTCTGGTTGGACCTCCAGGTGTTGGCAAGACGTCGC
>CAZJUF010000160.1:0-3517 GCA_964549055.1 uncultured Hyphomicrobiales bacterium
CGCCGGGTGCTGGTACAAGCTGCCGCTGTCGCCATCGGTGCCGGAGCGCTGGCTGCTATCGGGCTGGCAACGAACGTTCTGTGGCTGTTGGCACCGGTCATCATCATCGGCATCACCAACAATCTGTGGCACCCCGCAGCCATCAGCTACCTGTCGCGAAAATTTCCCAATTCGCGCGGACTTGCCTTGTCTATCCACACACTGGGGGCGAGTTTTGGTGATATTCTGGCACCGCTTGTTGCCGGTAGCCTGTTGTTATCAATACCGTGGCAACAAACGGCAATGCTCAATGCGGTGCCCATATTTGTTATCGCCGCAACTTTAGTGCTGGTGTTGAAAGAGATTAATCTTCCGCCAAAAAAACCAAAAGGGTCAAGTCGCAAAACAGATTACCTGTCATCTGTCGTGACACTTTTGCGCGATCCATCCCTCATTGGTCTGTGCGTCATGTCCGGGTTTCGCGCCATGACACAAAATGGCCTGTTGTTGTTTTTGCCGCTCTATCTTGTGGCAAATTTAAACGCCAACCCATTTACATTGGGGATTGCGTTAATGGCTTTTCAGGCCGGAGGTGTTTTTGCCGGACCGCTCGCTGGCGCATGGTCAGACAGAATTGGCCGGCAACCTGTTATCCTGACCGGGTTGACCGCAACGTCTTTGCTCGTGCTCAGCCTGACTTTTACCAGCAGCATAATTCCATTCATTGTTCTGGTATCATTGCTCGGCTTTGCGCTGTTTTCACTGCGCCCGGTCATCCACAGCTGGGTGATGGATATTGCCGATGATGACATGTCCGGCACCGCCATCTCCGTTTTGTTCGGTGCCCAATCGGCATTTACTTTCGCCGTTCCCCTGCTCGGCGGCATGATCGCCGATGCGTGGGGTTTGAAGGCGGTTTTCTATCTCCTGACGTTGACAATCGCCATTGCCACGCTAATTGCATTTCGTCTTCGCCACCCGCAACCTTAAAATTCATCCAGTCCGCTATGGACGATTTGGTCATCCACCGAGCCCACGACATTATGGTCCTTATCCGCATACTCAAACTGCGTCAGCACCGCGCGGATGGCATTGAGGCGGGCGCGTTTTTTGTCGTTGGAGCGGATGATTGTCCACGGTGCAGTCTCAGTGTGGGTTTGTTCGAACATTTCCTGACGCGCCGCTGTATATTCATGCCACTTGCTTAATGATGCATAATCAATCGGGCTGAGTTTCCAGCGTTTTAGTGGATCATTCTTGCGGCCATGGAAGCGGCGAAATTGTTCTTCGCGGCCAACGGTCAGCCAGAATTTGAACATGTGCGTGCCTGACTCAACCAACAATTCTTCAAACCGTGGTGTTTGGCTAAAAAATGCCGTCACATCGGCTTCGTCGCAAAACCCCATGACGCGCTCAACCCCGGCCCGGTTGTACCACGAGCGATCAAACAGCACCATGTCACCATTGGTCGGAAAGTGATTGATGTAGCGTTGAAAATACCACTGCCCGCGCTCGGTATCGGTTGGTTTCGATAAAGCAACCACATGGGCATGGCGCGGGTTTAAGTGTTCCATAAAGCGTTTTATCGTACCGCCCTTGCCTGCTGCATCACGGCCCTCAAAGATCAGGATCATACGTGTCCCGGTCTCGCGCGCCCAGGTTTGCAGCTTCAGAAGTTCTATCTGCAACAGCTCCAGTTCGCGCTCATATACTTTTGTTTTGATTTTTTTGGCGTATGGATAGTTGCCGCTTTCAAAGGCGCGTTCAATGATCCGTGGATCGATTTCGTCGGCGTCAAGTGAATAGGCGCTTTCAGGAATTTCGGTCATTGAGTACCCTTTCGTGAAATTTAGCCTTGCTTATAGCAAAGGAAATGCGTTTCCTGAACGAAAATCAAAAACCATAGTGGAACACTCAAATGAAATACAACATACTCGGTGCCAGCGGCACGGCCATCTCACCCATTTGCCTCGGAACCATGATGTTTGGCGGACCGACACCCGACAAGGAAGCCTTGCGGATTATTGATCACGCCCTTGATCATGGGGTCAATTTTATTGATACCGCAGATGTCTATGAAGAGGGGCGCTCGGAAATCATCGTTGGCAAAGGTATTCAAAAAAATCGTGACAAATGGATATTGGCGACGAAACTCGGCAATCCTGTCAGTGATGATCCCAACAGCCAGGGCCTGTCGCGCAAACGCATCATGGATGGCATCGACCAGTCCCTGCAACGTCTGAACACCGATTATATTGACATTTATTATCTCCACAAACCGGCGTTCCGCGCCTCATTTGAAGAAATCGTCATGGCCATGGGGGATTTGATCCGCACCGGTAAAATTCGCCATTTTGCGGTGTCCAACCTGCGCGGCTGGCAGATTGCCGCGCTCACGCATCTGTGCCGCCAACACAACATTCCCCAGCCCGCCTGTTGCCAGCCCTACTATAATCTGCTCAATCGCGACCCCGAAGTGGAAGTGCTGCCCGCCTGTCGCCATTATAATATTGGTGTTGTACCTTACAGCCCGATTGCCCGTGGTGTTTTGACTGGAAAATACCAACCCGGTGAAAAACCCGGCAAGAACACCCGTGCCGGGCGCAACGACAAGCGCATCCTGCAATCGGAATGGCGCGAAGAATCCCTCGACATCGCCCAAAAGATAAAGGAGTTCATCAAGGACAGGGACATCAATCTGGCTCAGTTTGCTTTTGCCTGGGTGCTCTCCAACAAATCCGTCACCTCAACCATCGCCGGTCCGCGCACCTATGAACAATGGTGCGATTATTTCCCCGCCCTTGAATATACCTGCACCAGTGAGGACGAAGAATTCATCGATGCACTCGTTGCCCCGGGCCACGCCTCCACCCAGTTCTACTCAGACCCCGCCTATCCGATAGAAGGACGCTTTGCCAAAGCCTGACGGGTATTTTTAACGGCGGTTCATTTTTCAACGCACCGTCCCGGCCTTGAGCCGGGACCTGCTGGAGACAACAAATCCTGGCCGTATCGCAAGAAGGTCCCGGCTCAAGGCCGGGATGGTGCGGTTAATGATAAACAACCTGGTCCTGCTTTAGTCTTTCAACTCACCTTTAATGACATAGCGCAAAATGCGCACAATCTGGTCTGCAGTTTCAGCCACCGCCAATGCAGCTGCGTCCACTTCCTTGAGCGGATGGGTTAGCGATCCATCGTGCATGACAATCAACGGTGTGTTGAGGGCAGCGGCATAGCCCGCATCGAATGCTGCATTCCATTGCTTGTACTGGTCGCCAAACCGCACCACGACAATATCGGCATTTTCGATCAGCGTACGGGTGCGAATGGCATTGACCTTGGCACCTTTATGGTCTTTCCAGAAATTATTTTCTTCCGCTCCAAGAATATCAACACCACAATTATCGCTTGATTCATGGTGTGTTACCGGCGTCGAAAAACTGACCGGCAACCCTGCTGCTTCTGCCCCGGCCTTAATCTGCTCGCGCCAATCGGTGTGTATTTCGCCCGAAAGATATACATTCCATTCGTCCATTTC
>CAZJUF010000160.1:3617-7164 GCA_964549055.1 uncultured Hyphomicrobiales bacterium
GAACAATAATAATCAAACGAGGTGTCCGATGCACAATTTGAGAGAAGATTTAAGCTTCAATGCCGTCACAACTGAACCTGAAGGTTCCTGGAGTTCAGGTATCAAGGGTGGCATGCGCGGCAAAATCGCCATTGCTATCGTCGTTGCTATTGGCTCTGGTGGTTATGCTGCCAACCTCACCAGCAGCTGGCTTGATGACCAGCGCAGCCGCTATGAGTTGAGCCTGATAAAGGACGTTGCCCCGCCACCCACAATGAAGAAAATTGTCGTCGCCTCCCAACCGATAAAACATGGCGAGGAACTGACCACGCAAAACACCAAAATAATCAACTGGGCCTCCGAAGACCTGCCGCCAAGCGCCTTTAGTGCTGCCGACATGATGTTTTCCAGCAAAGGCAAGAGATTTGCCTTGAATGCCATCGAGCCCAACGAGCCTATTCTTGGATCAAGAATCACCGCACCGGGCAAAAGCGCCTCCCTGTCGGCCCAGCTCACACCGGGTAAAAAAGCGGTCACAATCCGCGTCGATGATGTGCTCGGTGTCGGTGGCCTGATTGTTCCCAATGACCGGGTCGACATTTTATGGACCAATCAACCCAAGGGCGACGAGGGCAACAACGACCCCTTTACCGCCATGCTCATTCCCGGCGTTCGTGTTCTCGCCCTTGATCAAACGGTTAATGAAAATTCCGGCAAAAAACGTGTTGCCCGCGCTGTCACCATCGAAGTTGATACCCGCCAGGCGCAAAAAGTAGCCCTGGGTTCTCAAACCGGCAAACTGCACCTGGCATTGAGAAGCTTTGGTAACAAGGAAAACAAAAATGTTTCATTCCAGCGCGTCAGCTTGAGCAACCTGGGATCATCCGGGTCTTTTTTCGGCGGCATCAAAACCATTCCCGTGGCGATACCCGCCGCCTTGACAGTTCCGGCAAGCATTCGGGAATACAAGTTCGACCCCAATGATATAACCGCCAGCACCAGCAAGCCATCCGATGACAAGCATCCAAGCACAGTAAAAATCACCCGCGGCCTGGTAAGCCAGGAATACGAAGTTCTCTCCAACTCGACACTTTAAGCAAATCCGGCTCGATCACTCAAAGCAACGGTGATCGAGCCCCTCCCCCGCGAGAAATTCAAAAAAATCCAGTCAGGACCAAGGGCATGAGACCAACATCAACATCCAATCAAGTGCAGAGATCTTTAAAAAAATCGCTATTCGGCGCAGCAATGAATACTGTTTTTCTAACCGCATTAGCCCTGATCCTGGCTTTGACTTTGAACATGGCTTCACTGGCCGCAGGGTATGGTGAAGCACAGGCCAAGGCAAAAATTATCAGCCTGTCCAAGCAGAATATCGTCAAGCGCCTGCGCATTGTCGTCAACAAATCCGAGACCGTAAAAATCGACAGTGCGTTTTCGGAAATCCAGTTGGGCAATTCCGAGATTGCCGACGTTTTACCGCTGTCCGACACATCATTTTATATTCTCGGCAAAAAAATCGGTGCCACCAACCTGTCGATCTATGACACCGAGCGCAAATTGATTGCTGTTATGGACGTAGAAATTTCCTACGACATTCCGCAATTAAAATATCAAATCAGGCAAAACCTGCCCAATTCGAAAATCAAGGTATCCTCCCTCAATGGCAGCATATTGCTGACTGGAACCGCCCCCAGCGCTTCTGACGTCAGACAGGCCACATTGATTGCCGAACAATTTGCCCCCAAAGCGGTCACCTCCTCCATCGCAATATCCTCCTCGCAACAAGTTCTGCTCGAAGTCCGGTTTATTGAGGCTTCACGCACCGCCGGTCGTGAACTGGGCATTAATTTTACCGCCAACGGCAATGGCATTCTGGCCGCTACCGGTGTCTCCCTGTTATCAGGCTCAGCCCCTTTTGGCACATTTTTGGGCAAGATCCTTGGCGGCGGCGTCAATGCCGATATTATCATCAATGCGCTTGAAGACCGCGGTCTTGCCCGACGCCTTGCCGAACCTAATCTGGTTGCTCTTTCGGGTGACACCGCAAGTTTTCTCGCCGGTGGTGAGTTTCCCTTCCCCGTTGGCGCGGACAATGGTGAAATTACCATCGAATTCAAGAAATTTGGCGTCGGCCTGTCGTTCAGCCCGACTGTCCTGCCCGATGGTGTCATCAACATTGAAATTGAGCCCGAAGTAAGCCAGCTTGATCCCACCAACACCTTGCGCCTTAACGGCTTCGATATTCCCAGCCTCATAGTCAGACGCGCCAAGACAACGGTCGAGCTGCGCGATGGTCAAAGCTTCGCCATTGCCGGTCTGTTGCAATCCACCAATACCAAGGCCCAGAGCCAACTGCCGTGGCTTGGCGACGTGCCGGTGCTCGGCACCTTGTTTCGCTCATCGTCTTTTCAAAAAGAACAAACCGATCTGGTCATTATCATAACCCCGCGCCTGGTGGCACCTGTTGCACCGGGCCAGCAACTGGCGTCACCGCTCGACAGTGCCAGCCCGTCAAATGATATTGATTTCTTTTTATTCGGCAATGTGGAAATCAACAAAGCCACGCTGGAATACTTTGAAAATGGTGGTCGCACGTCCGCTGCCGGTCACATCCTTGATGGCAAACAATTTGCCCGGCCACAAACCCCTTATCGCCTGACCAACGTAAGCCAGAACACCTTTTACAATGAGGTTTATTCCAATGAACGCTAGAAAATTTGGCCTGAGCCTTGTCTGCGCGATGGTTCTATCGGGTTGCGCTGCCGAAAACCTGCAACGCACCGACACCATCAACTCCTTTGCCGGTGACAGTGCAGCCCGCAACATTGCCATTCAGACCATCAACCCGACCCCCAACCGGGCTCGAGATCGCCACCTCCACTTTAATGGCACCCGCCTGAATGACGTTATGAAAGCCTACGAAACCCCGTCAAAAGCCGCACCATCGAAAGTCAAGGGAACGGGGTTGGGTAAATTATAGGAATATGCTCCCCAGGGGTATTGCAAGCTTTAGGAGATGTGCTGGTTGATTGATGTCGACAAATAGAGGTAGTCTGAAACATCAAAAGAAATACAACTGCATTCGCTCATAAAACCACAATGCATCCAGGGGAGAAAAAAACATGTTTCGCAAAACATTGCTGACTACCGCTGCACTTATAGTTTTTTCCACAACCGCATTTGCCGCCAACGAACCGGCAAGCTGCTCAACGGTGCGTTTTTCAGATGTGGGCTGGACTGATATCACCGCCACCACCGCTGCAACTTCTGTGGTTTTAAAAGCGCTGGGCTACACGCCTAAAACCCAACTGCTTTCGGTGCCGGTAACTTACTCCTCGCTCAAAAACAACGACATTGACGTGTTTTTGGGCAACTGGATGCCGACCATGGAAGCCGACATCAAACCTTACCGCGAAGATGGATCAGTCGAAACCGTGGGCGCAAACCTTAAAGGCGCTAAATACACCCTTGCCGTGCCCAAATACACCTATGATGCCGGATTAAAAACATTCGCCGATATTGCCAAATTCAAGGACAGTCTCAAAGGCAAGATCTACGGCATTGA
>CAZJUF010000161.1:0-4090 GCA_964549055.1 uncultured Hyphomicrobiales bacterium
GGCATGTGTTTGTGTGAATTTGCGATTGTTTGCGCCGTAAACGCTGCCAGAGTTGCAGCCCCGTCGCCCGCGCTTAGCTGGTCAAGGTTTTTCAGATCAAAATCGGTTTTGTCGAGGGATTTTGGTGGTGGTTTCCTGAAATAGGGATTATCCAGCAATTCCGCGAGAATGTCTTCATTGACGTTTCCCGAAGACGACAGAATGCCATCGCGGTCGAAGGGTTGATTGAGATGGCGCTGTGACCAGGCATCGAGCAGAACATTGCCGGGACCGGTGTCAAAGGCAATCATGTCTCCACATTGAGATATCCAGGTGATGTTTGATATGCCGCCAATGTTGACGCAGACACCCGCGCCTTCAAATCCTGAATATTGCAGCAAGGCGCGGTGAAATATGGGAGCTAACGGAGCCCCCTGCCCGCCGGCTGCCATGTCGGCTGCCCTGAAATCACAGACAACATCAATATTGGTGAGATTTGCCAGTCTCGCCCCATCGCCAATTTGTATGGTCAAACCTTCTTCTGGTTTATGGAAAACGGTCTGGCCATGAAAACCAATAATATCAATATCATCGGCGGTGAGGCTTTCGCGCGACATCAATTCGATAGCAACTTCGCTGTGGGCTGTTGTAATAAAGTCTTCAGCCTCAGCCAATACAGCGGGGCGGGCGTGACGGTTTTTGATCGTGCGGGCAACGTCCACAGCGGCCATCAACAATCGGTGCTGGGCCGGCTTAAAGACGCTGGAACAGGTGGGGCCAAAATGTTCTATTGTCTCACCGTCGGATCTGATCAGGGCGGCATCAATCCCATCCATGGACGTGCCGCTCATGAACCCCAGGGCCATCATTGATCTTGCCAATATTCTTCCCCCGTGCAAAAAAACCAACACCATGATACATCACTCTTCAAACAACCGGATAGCCTAAATATGCCCACCTACAAATCAGATTTCATGCGCGTAATGGATGCACGCGGCTACATCCACCAATGCAGTGATGCACAAGCACTGGATGGTGGTGCCAATGATGCCATGATCACAGGCTATATCGGCTATGACTGCACCGCACCCAGCCTTCATGTGGGCAATCTGATCTCGATCATGATGTTGCGCAAATTTCAGCAAAGCGGTCACAAGCCCATCGTTTTGATGGGTGGTGGCACGACCAAAGTCGGCGATCCATCGGGCAAGGATGATAGTCGCAAGCTTTTGGACGAAGCGCAGATTGCGCAAAACATGGACAATATAAAACGTGTTTTTTCCCGGTTTCTAGATTTTGGCGAGGCTGGAAACGGTGCCATTATGGTCAACAATGACACCTGGCTCAAAGACATCAACTACATTGATTTCCTGCGCGATTATGGTCGTCATTTTTCCATCAACCGCATGTTGTCGTTCGATTCTGTAAAACTCAGGCTGGATCGTGAGCAGCCCCTGTCGTTTCTGGAATTCAATTACATGATCCTCCAGGCCTATGATTTTCTCGAACTTAGCCGGGTTCACAAGTGCTCCCTGCAAATGGGCGGCTCGGACCAGTGGGGCAATATCATCAACGGGATCGAGTTGGGTCGCCGGGTTGATTCAACCCCGCTTTTTGGCCTGACAACCGCACTCTTGACCACATCATCGGGTGCCAAAATGGGTAAAACCGCGCAAGGTGCGGTGTGGCTTAATGACGATATGCTGAGTGTCTATGATTACTGGCAATTCTGGCGCAATACCGAAGATAATGATGTGGGCAGGTTTTTGCGCCTGTTCACTGAAGTGGGCGAAGACGAAATTATCCGGCTTGAAAACCTTGAGGGCCAGGAATTAAACGATGCCAAAAAGATACTGGCAACTCAGGCCACCGCTCTTGCGCATGGCGAGGAAGCAGCACAAAAGGCCGCTCAAACAGCGATGGAAACGTTTGAGACCGGGAGTACAAGTGAAGGCTTGCCAAGCATTGATGTTTCCGCAACCGACCTGGCCCAGGGTATCGGCCTGCTACAGGCCTTTGTTATGGCCGGGCTGGCGGCCTCCAACTCTGAAGCCCGACGCCATATCAAAGGCTCAGCTGCCCGGGTGAATGATCAGGTTGTCAATGATGAAAAAACCATTCTGACGTCTGATAATCTTGCATCAGACGGCACAATCAAACTTTCAATCGGTAAAAAGCGACATGTGTTGCTGCGACAAAAATAGAATAATCTCTAGTTTTCGGCACCTTCGACGATTTTTGCAGGTTTTTTTCTTACCCTGGGGCGAAGCGATTGCGGGCCGGTTTTCTTTGTTGTTTCAAGGTCGGAAACCGGTGTTGCCCGTTCAAAGAACTGGCGCAGAAAACCTGGGGCCAGCACTGATGCCGGGTTGATTGAAAACCTCGGTTTTTCGGTGGTTCCGCGCAGAGAAAATGTTACTCCAAAAATTCCTTCGCCCTTACGCCCTACCAGAATCGCCCCCAGCAAGGGGATGTTTCCAACGATCGAATTGACCGCATAGATCGGAATTAACGTGCCCTGGATATTTAAGCCATTGGTTCTGGTATCAATAATTCCGCGCCCACTTGCCCCCAACACCACGCCTTTGAGAATGGAGTTGCCGATCACCAATTGATTTTGGGTGATCGTGAATGGCATTTTAAAGCTGGAAAAAGATACGGAATCGCGAAAAATCTCCTCGATCTGATCATCATTATTGACGACCAGCTGGGTCAGGCCTTTGAGGCGATTATCATTGGCAATATCAAATTGCTTGATCTTCAGGTTTCCGGTACTGGGCCTGTCACTTCCTGACGGGCTTATTTTGGCATTTAAAACCAGTCGTCCCTGCTGAACCTTGGAATAGAGATTGAATGCTTTCAAGGTGGCGCCTGCGTCCTTGCTGGCAATTACCAGATTGTAGGGCGATCCGGCTTTTTCGCCAAAATCAAACGTGAAAAAATTTTCATTCCCTGTCACTGCCGTGGTTTTGATTTCGACGACGCTGTCACCGACACTGGTAAACTTGGTGTTGAAATTTTTGAATACCTGTTTGTTAAATGCATATACCTTATCAAAACTGGCTGAAATTCTGACAGTGCCCTTGTTGTTTTTCTTGGCTGGACCCGAGGATTTTTTGTCGCGTTTGAGAGCATTTTTAATTATTGGACGGGCATCGAAACTTGCCCCTTTGACCAGGACATTGAGGCTGCCGGATGGGCTGCGATTGCCACTGGCACTATATTGGTTGAGAGTGCCCAGGCGAATTTTTGGAAGATTGAAACTCGACACCTCTCCTTGTGCATCAATACTCAGTTTTCCCGCTACGAAAATATTTCTTTCCTTGCTAACAACCTCAAGTCCTTCAATATCAATTGCACCGCCTTTAATGAATTTCATTTTCAGGCTGGCCGAGGCTTTTCCTCCACCGGGGGATATCCAGCCAATGGGTTTGCGGAAAAGCGTGGTCTTTGTCAGGTCAGCCACCACATGGGCCTGATTGAGATCTGTACCGGTTCCTTTAAGAGTAAAACTAACGTCAGCTGGCCCCCGCATGAAAGTTGAAAGCTCAATCCCTAAGCGTTTTCGCGCCGCATCATCCAGCCTTGCTTTCAGCCTGAATTCGCTGCTGCGTTTTCCCCGAACGCCAAAGTTTTCAACCCAGGCAAGAGAAGCCTTCGTGCCTTTTAATTCAATGGTGCCCGCACCTTTTAAACCGAACATGGTAATGTCCAGATCAAGATTTCCCCTGGTCACGTCGTAATCACCAAAAGCCTTTGGAATTTTTATGTTGGTTAGTTTGGCTTTGGCTTTTATGTCAACTTTTTCTATCGGCAAGTCAGCCAGCAACGGCATGGTGAACTTCAATTCGCCAACAGCATTACCGCCCATGGTTTTTGGGTTGATACCCATTTTCTTGCCGAAATTAAGCGGATCATTATCGAGTAGTTCCATGACTGCGGAAGCCGGACCTTTGACGGTGGCTTCAACGATACCGATAGCGGGATCTGATTTGGCCCAGTTGGTGAAAAACCGGGCGCGGCTCAACTGAACTTTTTTGCCACTGGCAACTGTGGCAACGCCACCCTTGCCATAGAAATTAAATTCCGCATCTTTCAAAACGCCCTTGCC
>CAZJUF010000161.1:4190-7134 GCA_964549055.1 uncultured Hyphomicrobiales bacterium
GGTCATATCTCAACGCAATATTACCGGTCCTGACGCCTATGTCTTCTTCCTGTTTTTCACTGAAAACCAGTTTTCCTGTGCCCAGGTTTATATCCAGCTCGGCATTCAGCATTTTACCGTCGAGGGCAATTTCGGCGGTGGCTGAACCGGACACCGGAAGTCGTACGATTTTTAAAATCTCAAGGTCTGGAACATGACGGGCCAAGGTTTCAGGATTCACATTATCCACCGACACATTTAATTTGACGCGCTGGGTAGATTTTATGTAATCGGCCTGAAGATCCAGGCTGAAAGTTTCAAGGCCGACTTTAATCTCGGCATCAACATCAGCGGTTAAACCATCTTTGGCGCGGGTCATGGTTACATTCGCTTTAGGCGATATCCAGGTGGTTGCATTGGGCTCATCATAAAGCGTCAGTTCAGCCCCGATAACCTTGATTTCGCGCAGACGCGCGGTCGGCCCCCGATTGGCATCAGACAACAAAGTGGCCTGCAGCAATGCAATTAAATCTTCAGCATTTTCGAAGTTACCGGCACTGTCGGTGCTGATAGTGCCGTCGAGCGGCACGGCCCCGGTTGTACCTGTAGACGGGCTTGTGCTGTTATCGGGCACGGGTTTGGACTTGCCGGACACTCCCACGTCGCCAAATCCGAGGCGAAAACTGCCATCGGAGCGACGGTGCACAAACATTCTCGGGCCCAGTAATTCAAGATGCGTTGGCGATAGCTCTCCACCAGCCAAATCATTGAGAGACAAACGAAAGGCTGCGCGCGAGGTGCGGGCGACAAGTTTGTTGTCAGGGTCACGAACCTTCAGGTCAAGGAACCTGAATTGCAGGGCACCGCTGTCACTGTCTTTTTCTAAAACCACATCACTTATAGATACGGTCAGACCGTCGACATTGTCATTGATCATGCCTTCGATGGTCCCGACCAGAATGGAAAGCGAGACCGGGCCCGACGACAGGCGCCAAACCCCCGCCGCAACGACAAGTGCTACAACAATGACGAGAGCCGTCAGTGTTTTGAGAAGAATTTTTATCGGACGATTTGTCAAATTTCACCGCAATTAATGGTAATCGGATTTTCCGCGAATTTCGCAGTTTTCCATTGTTGCTACCTGCCAAGTATTAAATTTTCACCGCTATTTCAATCAGTAGGCAAATTACTCAAAATCAAAACCAAGCTGTATGTTTCATCTCTACCCACTTTTTCAATTTGCCGCAACGGCGGTGCCTGACAATTAAAAGTCTGCCGAATAACAATGGCGGCACTATGACATTGATGTTTTTAGGTTTTGGTTAACCATGCAATTTTTTGTAAAAAACTACTGAAGAATGCCTCCATTCAGCCAAAATGTTTAAGGCAGCCTGATTGGAAATCACTCATCTCAAAATACATGTAATCGGTATTTGAAAAATTCCAATAGAAAGACACAATAAGTTTATTGTTAACGGTGCTTTTCGCAACTTTAAGGAATTATTAACCATAAGGTTGTGCCATGGCATAAATAGCAGTTTTCAGATGGCAGGTGAGTCGATTTTTGGAGATCCGTTTTGTTGCAGCAAAAACCATCATTTCAGGCAAGGTTCCTGAAAGTTTTTCGCAAGCGCGAGCTTTACCTGCGCAGCGACGGTCATATTCATTATATGGCTCTGGAACCCTTTATGCTGATGCTTGCTGCCGGTTTGACGGTTGCCGTGTTGAGCTTGGGGGTTATCGGTGGTGTCAGTTATTTGATGGCCGGCAACACGATAACAACGTTGCAGGAAAATCTGAACAGCAACATGGAAGCAAAAATTTCCACCGCTGGTGAATTAGGTGACCAGAAGAAAAAATATGAAGCCGATCTCGAAAAACTTCGCGCAAATTACGAGCTTCAACTGTCCCAGTTTCAAAGTTCTCTGGCTCAGGTCAATGGTCGGCTGGCCAAAAATCAGGGCGCTTACCTGAAGGAACTGGAGCGCTTGCGCGCAGCCAGGCCTGCACGAAAACCAAAGACGTCCGCGTCGGAAAAATATTGAAGAATCAAAATGATAAAAAAAATATGTCCAATTTCAGACGTTGATGTTTTTATCGCTCCCTAACCGTAATTGATGTTGTGGGAAAAGCAGTAATTAGTAGCAGAGGTGCGGTTCCTCATCTACATTATTAGAAACGGGTCAGTGATTCGATTTTTTGACCCCCTTGATTACCTTGAGGCTACCTATCATGTTTTCTATCAGAAAAGATACCAACGCAACCTTCTCCTCGGCAAAAAACCAACCCAAGAGCGAAGGCGGTGCTTCACTGTCCATTATCAGCTCGGACGTTACCTTTACCGGCGATATTGTTTCGCTGGGCGACGTACAGATAGAAGGTGCCATCAATGGCAATCTGCGGGCTCGAAGTGTGGTCGTCGGCGGTGAAGCCAATGTTCATGGCGAAATTGCCGCCGAGGAAGTTCTGGTACGTGGTTACATCAAAGGTGAAATTCGTGGCGACAGGGTAACCCTGGCACCGGGATGTCTGGTTATCGGTAACATTTTCCATAAGCTTTTGACGATTGAAACCGGCGCGGATTTTGATGGCCGCTGTACCCGCTGTGAAGAGCCACTGGCTGAAACAGCGATGGATCAAAAATCAAATAACAGCCCGGCCACAGCCATCCCCACTGTTGACGCCCCTGAAAAAGCCGGCGGCAGGAATGTCGCTGCAAAGAAAGCCACCTCTACAGTCGGCGCCTTTTCACCGGCAGCAGCACGCGCTGAAATTGCCGCATTAAGCGGTCGTAATGCCGCTGTGGATTGTGACCATGAAGATGAGTTGGATGCGCTGGAAGAAGAATTAGCCGAAGCTCAAGAGGCAGAAGCCAAATCCAAATCCGGTCGGCAAAAAACCAAACGCCGGGTAATAGGCACACACCTTGCCCCAAGACCGGCTTACGCAAAAAGCTCGACGGGCT
>CAZJUF010000162.1:0-7100 GCA_964549055.1 uncultured Hyphomicrobiales bacterium
GGCGCATATAATTGATCAGCGATTGAAACAGCTTCCAGCCCTTGGGGTGCCAGAAAACCACGCCGGGGCCTTCATCCTGAAAATGAAACAGATCCATCTCGCGACCCAATTTGCGATGGTCACGCTTTTCGGCTTCTTCCAGCATGTGCAAATACGCCTTGAGGTCTTCGTCGCTGGCCCAGGCGGTGCCGTAAATACGCTGCAACATGGCGTTGTTTGAATCACCACGCCAATAGGCACCGGCAAGTTTCAGCAACTTGAAGCCCGAGCCAATTTTGCCGGTGGACGGCATGTGCGGGCCGCGGCACATATCGAGCCAGTTGCCCTGACGGTAGATTTTTACGTCCTCACCATCGGGAATGGCATCAAGCAGTTCGGCCTTATATTCCTCGCCCTTATCAAGGAAAAAGCTACGGGTTTCATCGCGGCTCCACACTTCCTTGGTGAACTTGTCATTGCGCTTGATGATAAAGCGCATCTTGGCTTCGATCTTTTCCAGATCTTCGGGTCGGAACGGCTCATCACGGGCGAAATCATAATAAAAGCCGTTTTCGATCACCGGGCCGATGGTGACCTGCGTGCCCGGAAACAACTCCTGCACCGCTTCGGCCATCACATGGGCGCAATCATGGCGGATCAGCTCTAAGGCTGCCTCGTCCTCGCGCATGACAAGTTCGACAGCGACATCGCGCTCAATCATATCGCTCAAATCACACAATTCACCATCCAGCTTGATGGCAACGGCTTTTTTGGCGAGGGATTTTGAAATGGACGCGGCAAGTTCACGGCCGCTTAACGGGTTGTCGAATTGACGGCTCGCACCATCTGGAAAAGAAATATTGATCATAATGTTCCCCACTCACTGCCTACAACGCAGGTAAGGTTAGTTGTTAAAAGACAGGTCTCCCCGTCATCCCCGGGGATAACGCAGAGAATTTGGTAATCACTTTACTCCACATCAAGTTGATGAATCATCATCAGACTCAACCTTCAAGTGTTTACCGCTCCAGCGGCCATATTTCCAGAACAAAAGCCCGTGATTTTCAAGTTTTTCCGGCACCGGATCATAGCCGTGGCTGCCAAGCGGGTTGCAGCGGGTAATACGCGAAATTGCCAGAATACCGCCGCGCCACCCCCCATGCCGCTCAAGCGCATCGGTTGCATATTCCGAACACGTCGGCAAATGACGACAGCTGCGGCCGATGAAGGCTGACAGCGTGAGCTGATAGGCGCGGATGACGCCCTGGGCTATTTTGACGGGTAGAGACATGGTTTTAGATATATATGGGTTCTTTAACTGGTTTGCTAGGTGCTATCGCCTTGAGCTCATGAATGGCTGAGGCTGGTTGGCAATTTTGCACAAAAAAACCGGCAGTTGGGATACTGCCGGTTTTGTCACTTCTCCATTTGAGAAGTGATGCGCGCCTTTATTTTGTCGATCAAATTATCCGCATTTACATGCGGGTTCGATCTAAAACAAACCTTCTACCTGGCCGTCTTCGTTGAGATAGATTGAGTTTGCTGATGGCACACGGGGCAGACCTGGCATGGTCATTATTGCGCCAGCGACAGCGACGATAAATTCGGCACCGGCTGAAAGCCGTAGCTCGCGGATGGGGATGGTAAATCCTTCCGGTGCGCCTTTGGCTTCGGGGTCGGTTGAAAAGCTGTACTGGGTTTTGGCCATACAAACAGGGAAGTGGCCGTAATCCTTTTGCAATTCCTCGAAGCGTTTTTGCACAGCACCATCCATGGTGATGTCATCGGCACCATAAATGTTTTGGGCAATGAACCGGGTTTTTTCGATCAGCGGCATGTCATCGGGATAAAGCACCTTGAAGTCGGCTTCGCCACTATCAGCCATTTTGGCCACGTGGATTGCGAGTTCTTCGGCACCAGCTCCACCGTTTGACCAATGGCTGGCGATAATCGCGGTGGTGCCAAAGCCTTCGGCTGTTGCCTTGACCGCCTGAAGCTCAGCATCGGTATCGGTGATGAACTGGTTGATGGCAACGACCACGGGTACACCAAAGGATTGTACGTTTTTGATGTGACGGGCGAGGTTTGAACACCCGGCTTTTACCGCTTCAACATTTTCGGGGCCAAGTTCTTTCTTGTCGACACCGCCATGCATTTTCAGCGCGCGAACGGTTGCGACAATGACAACAGCGGCTGGTTTGAGACCGGCTTTGCGGCATTTGATGTTGAAGAATTTTTCGGCACCGAGATCGGCACCAAAGCCCGCTTCGGTGACCACATAATCCGCCAGCTTAAGCGCTGTTTTAGTGGCGATGACCGAGTTACAGCCATGGGCAATATTGGCGAAAGGACCGCCATGGATGAAGGCGGGGTTATTTTCTAAAGTCTGCACCAGGTTGGGTGCCAGTGCGTCTTTTAACAACACCGACATGGGACCGGGGCCCTTGACGTCGCGGGCATAAATCGGTTCGCGGTTGCGGTTAAAGCCGATGACCATATTGCCGATGCGGGTGGTGAGGTCTTTGAGGTCGTTGGCGAGGCAGAAAATCGCCATGATTTCGGATGCGACCACAATGTCAAAACCATCTTCACGCGGAAAACCGTTGGGAACACCGCCAAGTGAACTGGTGATCTGGCGCAGGGCGCGATCGTTCATGTCGACAACGCGCTTCCAGGTAACCCGGCGCGAATCAATTGCCGGCTCATGACCCCAATAGATGTGATTATCAATCAGTGCGGACAGGAGATTATGCGCAATGCCAATGGCGTGAAAGTCACCGGTAAAATGGAGATTGATGTCTTCCATCGGCACAACTTGAGCATAACCGCCACCGGCGGCCCCGCCCTTCATGCCAAAGCACGGACCAAGCGAGGGTTCGCGCACGCAGATGGCAGCGCGTTTGCCGATTTTATTGAGGCCGTCACCAAGACCAACCGTGGTGGTGGTCTTGCCTTCGCCCGCGGGCGTTGGTGTAACCGCGGTTACCAGGATGAGCTTGCCGTCGGGCTTGTCGCTCAAGGATTTAATGTATTCCATCGACAATTTGGCTTTTGAGGGTCCAAATTGCAGCAATTCTTCGGCTGGAATATCCAGTTTTTCACCGACTTCAGCAATCGGTATCATTGTTGCCTCGCGGGCAATCTCAATATCACTCTTGGGCATTATCCGTTTTTTCCCTGATTTGTTATATTATTTGCAAATGTCATAAATCCCCGTGCTGGCTCATCCGCCCAATATAGTACCAATTTTGATCCTTTGGGAACCGGCAAATTCTCCTGCCGTGATTTTTTTCTCTCCCTTGGGTTTCACACGGGCAACAATAATCTGACCGCCCTTTGCCGACACTGTAATGCTTTTTTCGTCAACCGCGGTCACTTCGCCGGGTTTGCCGTCATTTCCTGATGTTTTTTCACAGTCATAAATCTGCACCTCGAGATCACCGAACGTGGTCCAGGCACCTGGTTGAGGATTTGTACCACGAATCAGGTTGTAAACATCATCAACAGATTTTGACCAGTCAATCTCGGCATCGGCCTTGCGGCACCAGCTTTCATAGGTGGCAAGACTGTCATCCTGAGCGATGCGTGGCGGATTACCGGCGCGCACCAGATCAATGGCCTCAACAACGGCCTGAATACCGAGCGGGAATATCTTGTTGAAATAGACCGAACCCAACGTATCATCAGGAGTGATGTCGATTTCCTTTTGCAGCAGGATTTCACCTTCGTCCAGTCCATCATCTGGCCAGAAGATTGTCAGACCAGATTTTGTCTCCCCGGCAATAATTGGCCAGTTAATTGAACTCGGGCCACGGTGTTTTGGCAAAAGCGAAGGATGAAAACAGATAGACCCATGGGTGGGAATATCGCGAGCTTCTTCAGGCACAAAGATAATCATGTAGGCCATGACACAAAGATCAGCATTGAACGAGCGCATTTTATCGAGCACGTCTGCGTCTTTGTAGTTGGCGGGCTGCACCACCTCGAGGCCTTTTTCGAGAGCAAATTCCTTGATCGGATCGACGGGTCGGCCTTCCTTGTCAGGTGCACAGTAAACTGCCACCACGTCGTCTTCACCTTTTTCAAGAATGGCCTCAAGACTGGCCTTGCCAAAAGCCTGTTGCCCATTGACGATAATACGCATCACAAAATCTCCTTGTTAAACCGCGCCAGCGGACTTGGCGGCTTCAATTTCTTCGGTTGAAAGCCCGAGGACTTCGCCGAGTATCTCGTCGGTATGTTCACCCAGCAAAGGGGAGCGCTTAACATCACTGGGGCTGTCGGACAGCTTTACCGGATTGCCGATGGTCAGGTATTTACCGCGTTCGGGATGGTCGACCTCGACAATTGTTCCGGTATCACGCAACGATTGCTGCTCTGACAATTCCTTCATCGACAAGATAGGCCCGCACGGGATGTTGAGCGGATTGCAGATTTCCATAACCTCGAATTTGTCTTTGGTTTTGGTCCATTCCTCGATGGCATCGAAAATTGCCGAAATTTTATCAAGGCGTTCCGCTGGCGTGGCATAACCCGGTGCTTCTTTCCATTCCGGCTTGCCGATAATGTCGCAGACATTGCCCCAGACGGCGGCCTGGGTGATGAAATAAACATAAGCATTGGGATCATTTTCCCAACCCTTGCATTTTAAAATCCAGCCGGGTTGTCCACCACCGGAATCATTACCGGCGCGCGGTGTCGCCTCACCAAAGGGTATGCCCTGCCCCGCCTGACTGTATTCATTCAAGGGTCCGTGCGCCAAACGTTGCTGGTCGCGCAGTTTGACCCGGCACAAGTTGAGCACACCATCCTGCATGGCAGCGGTGACACGCTGGCCCTTGCCTGAAGTCGTGCGATGAAACAGAGCTGTGACAATGCCAAAAGCCAGATGCAACCCGGTGCCGCTGTCGCCGATTTGCGCGCCCGTCACCAATGGCGGGCCATCGCGAAAGCCGGTGGTTGAGGCTGAGCCGCCCGTGCACTGGGCGACGTTTTCATAGACCTTGCAGTCTTCGTAAGGTCCGGGGCCAAACCCCTTGATCGAGGCATAGATGATGCGCGGGTTTATTTCCTGAATGCGTTCCCATGAAAATCCCATGCGATCCAATGCACCGGGGGCGAAATTTTCAACCAGCACATCGCAGGTTTCAATCAGCTTGATGAAAATCGCCTTGCCTTCATCTTTCTTGGTATTGAGGGTTACCGAGCGCTTGTTATGATTGAGCATGGTGAAATAAAGACTATCCACATCGGGAATATCTCGCAGTTGCCCACGGGTGGCGTCACCCACCCCCGGTCTTTCCACCTTGATCACATCGGCGCCAAACCATGCCAGCAATTGGGTGCAGGTGGGGCCGGATTGAACATGTGTCATGTCCAGAATTTTGATGCCTTTCAACGCTTCCATTATTCGTTCCTGTTGAATTGTTTTTGCTCGGTCATTTTTTAGACACAACGCTTTGGGGATTGAGATTGCCGATGCGGCCACTTTCAGTGCCGGCTTTTTCGTCAATTACGGCATTGATCAGGGTTGGTTTGCCACTGTCCATGGCTTCATTCACCGCGCGGCTAAGATCGTCAGGTGATGTGGCATAGACGCCAACGCCGCCAAACGCTTCCATCATCTTGTCATAACGCGCATCCTTGACGAAAACTGTTGTCGCTGCGTCATCTCCACCTGATGGGTTTACGTCGGTGCCGCGGTAAATACCGTTGTTGTTGAAGACCACCACACAGATGGGAAGGTTGTAGCGGCAGATTGTTTCTATTTCCATGCCGGAAAAGCCAAAGGCTGAGTCGCCTTCGATGGCCAGCACCGGGTGGCCAGTTTCAACGGCTGCGGCAATTGCCGTTCCCATGCCAATGCCCATAACCCCCCAGGTGCCAACGTCAAGGCGCTTGCGCGGCTGGTACATGTCAATGATGCTACGGGCGAAATCTAACGTATTGGCCCCTTCATTGACTAAAATGGCATCGGGACGCTCCTTGATGATGGTGCGCAGCGCGCCCAGTGCACCGTGATAATCCATCGGCACATTGTTGTTGCGCAGCTTTGGTGCCATGCGGGCGACATTGGTCTCGACTTTTTCCCGGATGGCGCTGGTCCATTCCGCCGGTGGTGTCGGCCAGTCGTCGCCAAGGCCGGAGAGAAGGGCCGAGACGCAAGAACCGATGTCACCAACCAGCGGAGCCACAATTTCAACATTGCTGTCCATTTCCCTGGGTTCGATGTCGATCTGGATGAAGCGCTTGGGTGTGGTGCCCCATGACTTGCCTTTGCCATGCGACAACAGCCAGTTGAGGCGCGCACCTATCATCACCACCACATCAGCTTCTTTCAACGCCAGCGATCTTGCCGCACCAGCTGACAGCGGGTGGGTGTCCGGCAACAATCCCTTGGCCATGCTCATGGGCAAATATGGAATGCCGCTTTTTTCGACAAAGGCGCGAATATCCGCATCAGCCTGAGCGTAAGCAGCACCTTTACCGAGAATGATCAACGGACGTTTGGCGTTTTTTAATTCTGTGAGCGCGCGCGAAACTGCTTCAGGAGCAGGCAACTGGCGCGGGGCTGGATCAATCACTTTAACCAGGGATTTTGCACCATCCTCGGCATTCATCACCTGACCAAACAATTTGGCCGGCAAATCGAGATAGACGCCACCGGGCCGACCGGAAACAGCTGCGCGGATAGCGCGCGCAATGCCTATGCCGATGTCTTCCGCATGTAGTATGCGATAGGCGTCCTTGCACAGACCCCTGGCTATGGCCAGCTGGTCCATCTCCTCGTAATCACCTTGTTGCAGATCGACGATTTCACGTTCCGACGAGCCGCTGATCAGGATCATCGGAAAACAGTTGGTGGTGGCGTGAGCCAGTGCGGTCAAACCATTTAAAAACCCAGGCGCAGACACAGTGAGGCAGATACCGGGCTTCTGGGAGAGATAACCGGCAATTGCGGCTGCATAGCCCGCATGCTGCTCATGGCGGAAGGAGAGAACGCGCATGCCTGCGGCCTGGGCATAGCGGCCGAAATCCGTAATCGGTATTCCCGGCACGCCATAAATTGTGTTGATATCGTTAAGCTTGAGCGCATCGATGATAAGATGAAAGCCGTCCGT
>CAZJUF010000163.1:0-7044 GCA_964549055.1 uncultured Hyphomicrobiales bacterium
TGCTGGCGATGAGCACGTGGAGGAAATCTTCCGGGGCGAGGTTTTTGTAGAAATGGACGTTTGTTAGTTGGCGCTGTTCCCTGAAAGCGCGGATGCCGCCTGAGGTGCCATCAGAACCCGCATCCACATTGGGCCAGAACCATAAGGTTGGGTGGTTGGCGTCTTTTATGGCGTGGAGGGTTTCGTTGATGTGGGTCCGGGCCTGCTCATACTCGGTGGTTACCGGATGTTGCAGCACGACGATATAGCCGCTCGACAAATCGAGATCAGCGCCGACACCGCCGCTTTTTGCCAACAGTTGGCCTATATCAGGCCGGGGTTGTTGTTTGACCAGGCGGGCGATATCGATGGAGGGGCAACCGGTGACGAACACGCGGTCATCAGCTTCGCCCATGCGCTTTACGCGCGTTGCCGCCCCTTCGCTTGACACCAGGTGAATATCGGCAAGCTTGGTGATGGCGTGGCGGACGCGATCATCAATCGAGCCTGTGACTTCGCCGCCCTGAATATGCACCAGCGGGATATTTAAGTATGCACTTGCCACAGCTGTTGCCATGGTCTCGAAGCGGTCGGCAATGGTCACCACCATCTCGGGTTTGAGATCGTCAAAGACGGTGGCCAGTTCAGCGAGGCCAAAGCCGGTGGATTTGGCCGAGGTTACGAGGTTTTCACCATCGAGGATGGAGTAGACCCGGCGGTCGACTTTAAAGCCTTCTTTTTCAATGACATCGACTGTCGCACCATATTTATCGAGCAAGGCGGATGCCGCCACTACCAGTTGCAGCTCCAGCCGTTCATCATCTCGAATAGCGGCCAGCGCAGTACGGATGCGAGCATAAGAAGGGCGTGCGGTGATGACCACGCAGATTTTTTTTCTTATCATTATGTCTCCAGATCCTCAGGTACCAGGGGGGTGTCAGCTTTAATGTCGCGGCGTAATATCCTGCCAAGCATCTGGTCATACTGGTTGGCGGATATGCCGGTTCCCGGTTTTTTGGTGGTGATGTTTTGGGTTGTCAGCACGGTGCCCGCACACATGTCAGAACAGGCAACAACGCTTTTGAGGAATATCTGCCGCAATGGTTCTGTCTGGTCGAGGGGCGCTGATTTATCTATCGGGTTGGCTTTCATGGTCTCGATAAATCTTATGCCCTCGACGGTCTGGCGCAACTCCTCAGGGGTAAGCGAGGCGATGACATCGGGGCCGAACATATCGCGCGACAAGGTGACATGAACTTCCACCACCTGAGCTTGCGCCATCACAGCGGCAAGGGCGGGGTAGATGGTGGCTGAATGATCCGACAAGCCGACAGCGCAGCCATAGCGCGCCTTAAAGTCTGTCAGCAGGTTGAGGCCGACATGTTCAGCACTGGTGGGGTAAATTGATGAACATTGCATGACGGCGAGATGATCGCGGACGGGACCCAGGCGGGCAACGGCTGCGTCAATTTCTTCGTATGCACTCATGCCACACGAAAGCATCAGCGGCTGGCCGGTGGCACTCATGGCATCGAGCAGGGGGAAATTGGTTATTTCGCCCGAGGCTACTTTCCAGCCGGCAACACCAATTTTATCGAGCAGGTCAAATGCTTCAAGAGAAAATGGCGAGCTTAAAAACAACAGGCCTTTTTCGCGCGCATGTTGCTTAAGGCCCGCCCATTGTTCGGGGGTGAATTCCATCCGGCGCCAGTAATCCAGGCGGGTTTCATCCTGGGGGCTGAACTTCGTCCGCCACGGTTCCGCCGCAGTGCTTTCAGCCTCAGCAATATGGGTCTGGAACTTAACCGCATCAGCCCCGGCCAAAGCTATGGCATCAATATAGGCGTGGGCGGCCCCCAGGCTGCCATCATGGGCCTGGGCGACCTCACCGATGATGGTGCAGGGGGCATCTTTACTGGGCTGGTCAAGCCAGGTTTTCATCACGCAATTTCCTCAAATAAGCCCAAGTGGCAAAATCAAGGATAAGGTTTACCTGCGATGGCGATCTATCTCCAGCATTTTCGCAAATTGTTGGTAAATTTGCAGCCAGCCTGAGATTATTTTGAAACGGCTTTGCCAATCAGCTTTTTGAGAGCGCCGGTGATTTTCATGAAAACCGGGTCGCGATCAGAAATACCATAGCGGGTCTTGAGATAGGCCGGGTCATTATAGCTCACCCGCACTTTGCCATCACTATCTTGCCAGGCAAGGGCTTTTAGCGGCAAATCAAGGCCAATCTTGCGTTCGCTCAACATTAAAGGTGTGCCCAGTTTGGGGTTGCCAAAAATCAACAGCTGTGTCGGCGCCATCTCTTTGCCAACTTTTTTGGCACCGGCGGCGTGATCAACGCGGGCGAAAATCGTTATTCCCTTTGAGGTCATTATTTTCGTCAGGCGGTCAAGCGTTTCGGGAACCGAATAGTTGCTCTCAACCGTAATAATCCCGGTGCCGCCTGCTGATGCAGGTGCGGTAAACATAATTGCGCAAAACAACGCCAAAACAATACGCTTCATGATAGTTTCCCTTTTTTGATTGTGTAAATCTTCATTTTCCAAATACCGTGCGCCACCAGATTCCCACACCCGGCGCGAATTTGATGTATACTTCACCACAACAATGGATATATGCACATCAGGTGTGTTTACTTGTGCAATCGGCGCACGATCACATAATCTTTTTAACTTTCGGGACTTTGGTATATTTCGAAATGTATATCAACAAAACTAATGTTGAACACAAAAACTTGATCCTTACACCCGACACCAGGATGACGTGGCCATGCACCCAAATATGGTTCTGCTCGACGACAATCTAGCGCCCGGTGCAGCCAGTTATCTGTTTCGCAATCCCGTGGAAATTATTTGCGCTCATGAGGCAAAAGATGTTCCTGCGGCTTTGTCAAAAATTGAGTATGCAAGCCTTCAAGGCCATCATATTGCAGGCTTTTTTGCCTATGAACTGGGGTACCTTTTCGAAGAAAGACTAATCGACCTCCTGCCCAAGGCCCGGTCTGGGCCGCTTTTATGGGTGGGGATATATGACCGCGTATCACCCATGGTATCGGGCGAAGTGGACACCTGGCTGCAAGGGCAAATTGATGAAGATTATTGCCTTGAGTATAGCGGTGCGACGTTTGATCGCACAACCTATACAGACCTGTTCGCCCGTGTAAAAGACTATATTGCCGCTGGCGATATCTATCAGCTGAACCTGACGTTCAAGGCTGAATTCAAATTTAAAGGCAGCCCTTTGGCGCTATACCGTGCTTTACGTCAGCGCCAGAAGGTGTCTTTTGGCGGGCTTATTTCAACGCCCGAATTTAATATACTCTCCCTGTCGCCCGAGCTTTTCATTCGTATCAGGGGCCGGGTCATCGAAGGCCGCCCGATGAAGGGTACGGCACCGCGGGGTAAAGATTTTATTGCTGATGAGAATTTAAAAAACTGGCTCAGAACCGATGAAAAATCCCGCGCCGAAAACCTGATGATACTCGATCTCCTGCGCAATGATTTTTCTCGAATAGCTGAGATTGGGTCCGTCCATGTGCCGGACATGTTTACGATTGAAACCTTTGCCACGCTACACCAGATGACGTCTGGCGTTCAGGCGAAATTGAAACCGGGTACCGGATTGCATCATATAATCCGCAGCCTGTTTCCCTGTGGCTCGATTACCGGTGCGCCCAAAATAAGGGCCATGGAAATTATCGCTGAGCTGGAGCCAGCCCCGCGCGGCATATATACCGGTGCCATCGGCATGATTTCACCCAATGGCGACATGTGCTTTAATGTGGCGATCAGAACGGCTGTAATGTCAGCTGACGGGACCGGCCAGATCGGAATTGGCAGTGGCCTTGTTTCAGATTCGAAAGCAGATGATGAATATGATGAGTGCCTGCTTAAAATGAAGTTTTTGATGTCATGAAAAAACCAGCACAAGACTTTGAGCTTATAGAAACCCTGCGCTGGCGCCGAGAAAATGGCTATTATTTACTTGAGCGCCACCTTGAGCGCATGATGAATTCAGCCAACAGCCTCGGATTTAAATGCGCGCGCCAGGATGTGCTCGATTGCCTCAATGGTGCAACGACTTCTTTCACGGGTGAGACCGGGCGTGTACGTTTGTTGCTGAGCCGTGATGGGTCCACAACTCTTACATTCACGCCGATCACTTTGCCTGGAGCGAGTGACATTATGATGTTTGCGATCTCCAACGAAACCATCGATAGTGGTGATCTATTATACCGCCACAAAACCACGCGGCGCGAATTGTTTGACCGCGAGCGGGTACGGTTGCAGAAATTGACCGGTTGTGATGAAGCAATATTTACAAATGAACGCGGTGAGTTGACCGAAGGCAGCATCACCACTATTTTCGTTGAAAAAGACGGCATCTTGAAAACACCACCTGTTTCGTGTGGTCTTTTGCCTGGCACGTTGCGGGCGGAGTTGCTCAGCGACAAAAAAATACAGACAAAAGAAGCCGCTTTAACGCTAGAGGACTTGAAATCCGCTGACAGGATTTTTCTTGGAAACTCTGTCCGTGGCCTCATCAATGCCCGGCAGATATAGGCAAAGTGGCCGTTGATTGGGATCAAAGCCTGCCAGCGCGATAAGGCGTATAAGCTTATCACTCAAGATATTGGAGTACAGATACAGTAACCTGGCTTGAAAGGAGTATTGTTATGTTTAAAAATCCTTCCCTGATGACACGCATCGTAATTGGCAAGCTGGTTGGCTTGATTATTGGCCTGATTGGCTTTTTCAGCCTGCCATGGTTCTGGCCTGAGGCATCCATGCAGCTGCGCTGGGGAATTTTGCTCTGGTACACGACGCTTGGCGCACTTATTGGTGTCTTTGGTGTGGTGACCCGGCATCCGGTTTTAAACCTGCCTCTGCCGTGGTGGTTTCGTGCACCCTTGCTGGGCAGCTGGATGAATTTTGTCCTGACATTTTTCGCCTGGGATGCCATGAGCTCAATGCTTGTTGCAACCTTCGGCCCTGATGGCCTGATGACATCACCTTTGTGGTTCGTCCTTGAAGGCGCTCTGGTTGGCCTGCTCATTGGCTATCTGGCTACCCGCTTTGGTGGCGAGGGCAAAGAAGCCGTTGATGGGTCTGTGACCTAGAGATATTTACGTATTCGCCTGGCCATCTCCTTGCCATCGGTATTGTGCGGGAAGAAAGTCAAAAACCTGCCGTCGCGCCCCATAAGGTAGGTGAAGGTTGCATGATGCACCAGATAGTCATCTTTTGAGGTCTGGTCAGGCAGAACCACTTTACGGCGCATGACCTTGAATGCTTTGGCAACGGCGCGGATTTTATCGCTGCCTCCCGTCAAGCCGACAAATTCAGGTCCAAATTCAGCAACAAATTTCTTTACCTTCGCAGGCGTGTCACGTGCCTGATCTATGGAAATAAATATCGGCTGGAGTTTTTTACCTTCTCCACCCAACTCTTCTAAAGCTGCCGCCATCTGCTGTAAATTGGCCGGGCAAAGTGCCGGACAATTCACATAGCCGAAATAAATCAGCATGTATTTTCCGCGAAAATCCTTGTCGCTCTTTGGCTCGCCATCTTGATCTATAAGATCAAAAGGTCCGCCAAACAGGCTGGCGAACGCCGGTGGCGATGTATCGCCTGAAGCTCTGGCATCAGAATAACCCGGCCCCACAACCACAAGGGTGAAAACCAGAAGCTGCATGAAAAAAACCCGCAGCTTCCAGCCTATTGTCATCGCGCAAAACATAAGAGGCTATTCAGCCGGCGGCTTCAGTCCGGGAATACCGAACACACCGTTTTTCTTAATCAGGGCAATCACACGAGGATCGTTTCTGAACCATTGACCTGACGCCTTGCCGCCGTTGGCTTTGCTCCAGTCTTTACCAAACTGATTGGCGCGGGTCCATTTGCCACCTTCAGCGAGTTTGGAAAACTGCAAGACAAACATCGGCATTTTCGGATTATCAATCATCAATCCATCGGCGACAATTCGCTTGCTGCAATATTTGATCAGATCATTGGCCGCACCGGCAAAAGGTTCAAAATTCTTGACCACAGGAACCAGCTTGCCATCGTCCATCAAAAGCCCAAGCTGGCGTTTGCCATCGCCACAATTTTTTGGGCATTTGCCTGAAAGTTCGCAGGCCAGATCAACCACCTTGGCTTCTATACGAGCCTTTTTTTCAAATTCTATGCCCCATTCCTCGGCTGCCTGGGCCGTGGCCATGGTGCCGATAACCAGCAGGGCTGTGCTTATCAAAATTTTCCGCATGATCTAGTTCCCGAACGGCTGAATGCCGTATTCTTCCTGAGTCAAATTTATGATGCCCTTGTTATCTGCAATCTTGTTGACCATCAGATAATTAACGCCATCGCGAACATAAAGATCACCATCGACGGTGACTTCATTGGCCTGGATTGTGACAAGCTTGGGATTGGCAACACTTGCCTCTTCATCCTCAACCCGCAATACCATGTAAACCGTGCCATCTTTGCCCAGAACACTTACAGGAATACCACCAAGCGCGCACCACACAGCACATTGATAATGCGCCGTACCCTGAGCAAACATGATCTCGGTAACATAACACCAGGTATCAACAATCTCCCCGGTAATCTGAACACGTTTGGGTTTTGCGGCCTTGTTAACGGCTGCCTTGGCAGTGGAAATTCCGGATAATCCGGCAAACCCCATGGATAATGTGGCGATTAAACCTAAACTAAGACGTCGGCGGTCCATAGCTTACTCTCCTTTTGAATTGATGGTGCTTCCAACACTAAAGTTTAAAAGCCAAAAGGAAATAAACTTTTTTGTGACCGTAATGATCGTTCAACTCATTTTTTTATCAACATTGCCAACTGATTTTATTTTCCTGGACCTGAGGGATTTGGAAAAATCGTATTTGACCGAAGTTGGTCAGATGTGCTCTAGATTCAGGGTTGAGTTTAATGGTGAAGGTCAAATTCATGAGTATTTTTCACCCCCGCGCCGAACTTGCCAGCCATGAGGTTACCAATCAACCCGAAGCGTTTGGCGATATATCACTGTTGAAAGATCCAGCGC
>CAZJUF010000164.1:0-7039 GCA_964549055.1 uncultured Hyphomicrobiales bacterium
CAGGCTCAGGCTCAGGCTCAGGCTCAGGCTCAGGCTCAGGCTCAGGCTCAGGCTCTCGCTGCACCACGGGTGCCCGGATTGGGTCAGGAACTATGGCTGGCTGGGCAGCTTCAGGCTCCGTCTCCGGTGCCAGGGGGTCGGTTTCGACCGTCTCCTCGGCAGGTTCTTCATTCTTGAAACGGTTGAACATGCGGCGGAAAAATCCGCCTTTTTTTTCTTCGCTCATTCAGCCAGCCGCCCTTGAAGTTGATGGCTATCATTACACTGAAGCAGGACACGTATCAATTCACCCGGGGTTGCTTTTTTCTCAAGTTTTACAGCCATGAAATGTTGGGTGCGACCGCTGAGTTCTGTTTCAACGAGAACGTCGGCTTTGGTGTCATCGAGAATTCGAGCACGCTTGTTGAGGGCTATTACACCCTTCTCTCTCAAGGCTTTGGCGCGTTTTTTGATAATTGCGCCATCGACCTGAGGCATTCTGGCAGCGGGTGTTCCGGCGCGGGCGGAATAAGGGAAGACATGCAGGAAGGTGAGGTCGCATTCATCCACAAGAGCTAGCGTGTTGGCAAACATATCATCGGTTTCTGTTGGAAAACCGGCAATCAGATCCGCGCCAAAGACCATGTCGGGTCTGAGTTTTTTAACGTCCTGGCAAAAGCGGATTGAATGATCGCGCAAGTGGCGTCTTTTCATGCGCTTCAAAATCATATTGTCACCGGATTGCAGCGACAGGTGCAGATGCGGCATGAGCCGGGCATCTGAAATTGCTTCCAGCAAAGCGTCATCCACTTCAACCGAATCGATGGATGACAATCGCAACCGCAGCAGATCGGGAACCTGGGAGAGGATCGTCTGGATCAATTTTCCCAAAGTGGGTGTGCCGGGAAGATCAGCGCCGAACGAAGTGATATCAACGCCGGTCAACACGATTTCCCGGTAACCGTTGTCCATGAGCTTTTTGATCTGGTCAATTATAACGCCGATGGGTACGGAACGTGAATTACCGCGGCCAAAAGGGATGATGCAAAAAGTACATCTATGATCACAGCCGTTTTGAATTTGCACGAAGGCGCGTGCGCGTGCAGCAAACGTGCTGATGAGATGACCGGCGGTTTCGGTCACTGACATGATGTCGTTGACTTTGATTTTTTCACTTGCCGATATGCCAAAATCAGAAAACTGATACGCCTCGGCCGACAGCTTTTCTTCATTGCCAAGCACATTATCCACTTCGGGCATGGCGGCAAAAGATTCTGGATTGATCTGGGCGGCACAACCGGTGACAATTATTCTGGCATCAGGATTTTTGCGCCGGGCTTTTCTGATTGCCTGACGCGCCTGGCGTTCTGCTTCAGCCGTTACCGCACAAGTGTTAAAAATAATGGCATTGCCGAGACCGTTTGTGTTCGCATGGTCGCGCATAACTTCTGATTCATATGAATTGAGGCGGCAGCCAAAGGTAATGATTTCCGGTGTTTTAACGGGCGCGTTCATGAATTCACCGTTGCGTTAAAAAGTTCGCTCGGTAGCGTGCCGTCAAATTCATACTCGTATGGCCCGGACATTAAAATGTGGTCGTCGCTCTCGCGCCATTCAATGATCAAGTCGCCGCCGGGCAGGTGAACCGTGGCTTTGCGGCCAGTGAGACCTTTGCGTGATGCTGCAACCACAACAGCACAGGCAGCCGAACCACAGGCTTTGGTGAGGCCAACGCCACGTTCCCAGACTTTCAAGGTAATATCCTCAGGTGAGGTGACATGGGCCAAAGATATGTTGGCGCGTTGCGGGAACACAGGGTGATGTTCCAGCATAGGCCCGATGTTTTCAAGGTCATAAGCCTCGACATCATCCACCCAGAAAATACAGTGGGGATTGCCGACATTGACGACGCCGGGGCTGTGCAGGATCGGATCATCTATCGGTCCTATCTGCAATTCAATCTGTCTCGTGTCCATTTCTTCAGCGATGGGAATTTGATCCCAGCGCAATTTTGGCACACCCATGTCGGCTGTAATCATACCGGGTTCAGTGGCGCGGCTGCACAATAACATTCCGGCAATTGTCCTGATCGACACGGACGATGTGTCGTTTTCATTCATCAATATATCGCCGATGCAGCGGGTCGCATTACCACAGGCTTCAACTTCACCACCGCTTGCATTATGAATGCGCATGAAGGCGTCAGCGGTTTTATCGGTTTCAATAATGATCAACTGGTCGCAGCCGATACCGGTTTGACGATTGGAAATTGCCTGTGCAATCGCCTCATTCATAGGGATGCCATGATGGCGCGCATCAAGCACGACAAAGTCGTTGCCGAGCCCGTTCATCTTGCGAAAAGGGATATGAAGGTTCGTGTCATCCATAATAGCCGTTATATAGTGCTAAAGTTGTCAAATAGCCAAATATTTAACAGCCTGCATTATAATGACTGTCCTTCGATTAAGCAGCATTCAATTTGCGCCAGTTGTCCGGACTATGGCCAAACTGGTTTTTGAAGGCGCGCGAAAAGGCTGACGTTGATCCAAAGCCGGTCCTGAGGGCTATTTCAAGAACAGAAAGCCGGGTTTCAATGATCAGCCGCCGGGCTGCCTGCAGGCGCAAGTGGCGATAATAGTGGCCGGGTGAAAATTGCAGGGTTGATTTAAACAAAACTTCCAGCAGGCGAACTGAAATCTTCAGCGATCGAGCAATCTCTTGTGTGGATATCGGCTCATCAAGATGGTCTTCCATAACTTTGATGGCGGCGGCAACCCGGGGCTCCATAACCTGCAGACGGCCAAGCGACACCAGAGGTTGTGGCTGGGTTGCGGGGTATGTTTGATCGTAGATAAAAACACTGGCCACTTCCATGGCGAAGGCTGCACCGTGGCGCTTGCGGATCAGATGCAACATGAAATCAAAGGTTGGTGAAGCGCCGCCGGTGGTGAAATAACGACCGTCAATAACAAACCTGTCGGGGATAACGTCTATTTGAGGATAGGCCGTGGCAAAATCTTCAAGGTCTTCCCAGTGGGTTGTCGCCTTATGGCCGTTGAGCAGTCCGGCGCGCGCCATCAGCCAGCTGCCGGCTTCAATACCGCCGACAAAATCAAAATTTGAGGCCAGTCGGGATAAGCGGGCGACCGCATCTTTTTGCGCGTGCTGATTGCTGTCAAAACCGGCAATTATGATCAAAACCCGGGTGTCGGCACTGGTTGTGCCGCCTTCTTTGCCAAATGCCGATTGCGCAGCTACAGGCAACCCGCAAGTCATTTCAACCGGATCACCATCGAGGGTTTGAATGTGCCACTGGAAGACGGGTGCGCGCGCCAGCCGGTTTGCCGCGCGCATGGGATCCAGTGTGCAGGCAACGGACATCATGGAGCAATCCGGTAAAATCAGCACTGTGACGGCCAGAGGTGCTGTGGAAGGAGAAAAAAGAGCCATTGCGTAAATTATCAAAATAATTACGCAATTTGTCAATCAAAGACATCAATTTAGACGGAAGATTGTTCAAGGAAAGGGAGGGATTGATATGGGACTTTCTGCCAACCGCGAGGTTTTCATTACTTGTGCTGTCACCGGGTCCGGGGATACAGCAGGCCGTTCGGACAAGGTGCCGGTGACGCCGCGTGAAATCGCCGATGCAGCCATCGAAGCTGCCAAAGCGGGGGCGGCAGTGGCTCACATTCATGTGCGCGATCCAGACACAGGCGCACCTTCGCGCGATCTCGCTCTTTATGCCGAGGTGGTTGATTATATAAAGCAAGCCAAAGTCGATGTGGTTTTAAACCTGACCGCGGGCATGGGTGGCGATCTGGTGATCGGATCGGCACAGCAACCCCTGCCCCTGAACCCGGTCAGCACCGATATGATTGGGGCGGTCGAGCGCCTGGAACATGTTGCAGCCCTTTTGCCTGAAATCTGTACGCTTGATTGCGGCACCATGAATTTTGGCGAAGGTGATTATATCATGACCAATACGCCATCGATGCTGATGGCAATGGCGCGGCAGATTCAAAGTCTCGGTGTGCGTCCTGAAATTGAGGTGTTTGACAGTGGTCACCTTGAACTGGCCAAGTGGTTGAAAAATCAGAAACTGATTGATGATCCTGTGGTGGTGCAATTGTGCATGGGAATTGCCTGGGGTGCGCCTGATGATATCGCTACACTTAACGCTCTGGTGCAAAACCTGCCCGAGGGATGGATTTTTTCAGCATTTTCCATTGGCCGCAATCAACTGCCATATACAGCGCTGGCTATCTTAAGTGGTGGCAATATTCGTGTCGGGCTGGAGGATAATCTGTGGTTGGCCAAAGGCGAGCTGGCCAGTAACGGCGATCTGGTCAGTCGTGCGGTCACCATTGCCACAGCGATGGGATACAGCATTATGAGCCCTGAGCAGGTGCGCGAAAAACTCAAGCTGCAAAAACGGTGGGGGTGAGCATGTTGCACAATGCAGCGGTTATCGGCGGTGGCGTTATTGGTGCCGGCTGGATTGCGCGGCTCTTGCACAATGGTGTCAATGTCGCCGTCTTTGATCCAGCGCCGGATGCAAAACAAAAAATTGATGTGGTGTTGGCCAACGCTGCTCTTGCTGCAAAAAACCTGAGCGACGCGCCGCCTCGCACACCCGGTAAATTGAAGTTTTTCGATGCGATTGAACAGGCTGTCGTTGATGCGGAACTCATTGTTGAGGCTGTGCCGGAACAACTGGAACTCAAGCAGTCTGTATATTCACAGGTGGAATCTGCCGTTGATTCCAATGCACTTGTTGCGTCTTCAACGTCTGGAATTTTGCCCACCAAACTTCAGGAAAAAATGCAACATCCAGAACGTTTGCTGGTGGCTCATCCTTTCAATCCGGTCTATTTGCTGCCGTTGGTGGAACTGGTTGGCGGTGAGCAGACTTCCGCCCGCACCATCGAGCGTGCAAAAGAAACCTACAGGTTTCTCGGCATGCATCCGCTGCATGTGCGCAAGGAAATTGAAGCTTTTATTGCTGATCGATTGCTTGAAGCTGTGTGGCGGGAAGCGTTGTGGCTGGTCAAGGACGGGGTGGCGACGACGGAAGAAATTGATGATGCCATCCGTTACGGGTTTGGCTTGCGCTGGGCGCAGATGGGTCTGTTTGAAACCTACAGGATTGCCGGGGGTGAAAAAGGCATGCGGCATTTTATCGCCCAGTTTGGTCCCTGCCTCAAATGGCCGTGGACAAAGCTGATGGATGTGCCGGAGCTTGACGATGAACTTACCGACAAAATAGCCTCGCAGTCGGATGATCAATCGGGCCGATATTCGATTGGCGAACTTGAGCGCATTCGCGATGGCAATCTGGTGGGAATTTTGCGGGTGCTGGAAAAGAATAACTGGGGTGCTGGCAAAACCCTCAAAGACTATGAGGCAAGATTGAACGCTGAAATTGAGGAAAAGTGAGATGGATTTTGCTCTTTCCACTGAACAACAGATGATTGTTGATACGGTTCGCCGCTTCGTTGAACACGAGATTTATCCCCATGAGGCTGAAATTGAGCGCAAGGGTGCCGTGCCGCGCGAGCTTGGTCGCGACATCCAGAACAAATGCCTGGAACTTGGATTTTATGCTGCCAACATGCCCGCAGATATTGGCGGCGGCGGGTTGAGCCATCTCGATTTCACGTTACTTGAACGCGAGTTGGGCCGGGCCAGCATGGCGCTGGGGGTGTTTTTTGGCCGTCCTTCGGGCATCCTGCTGGCATGCACTGGGGACCAACGCGAAAAATATTTATTACCGGCGGTGCGCGGTGAGAAAATTGATTGTCTGGCGATGACCGAGCCTGATGCTGGCTCTGACGTGCGCGGTATGAAATGTGCGGCGAGGAAAAGCGGTGACGACTGGATTATCAATGGCAGCAAGCATTTTATCAGCCATGGCGATATAGCCGATTTTGCCATTGTTTTTGTTGCCACCGGTGAAGAACAAACCGCGCAAGGTCTCAAGAAAAAGATCACCTGTTTTCTGGTGGATCGTGACACACCGGGTTTTGACATCAGGTCCGGATATAATTCTGTTAGCCATCGGGGATATCAAAATTGTATCCTGACCTTTGAAGACTGCCGCATGCCAGCCAGCCAGATACTCGGGCAGGTTCATCAGGGCTTCGATATTGCCAATGAATGGCTTTATGCCACCAGAATTTCCGTGGCAGCAGCAAGTGTCGGCCGCGCGCGCCGGGCCTTTGATCTGGCAAGGGAATATGCCGCCGAGCGCGAGCAGTTCGGCCAGAAAATCGGGCGTTTTCAGGGCGTGTCGTTTAAGCTGGCTGATATGATTACGCAGATTGATGCAGCTGATTTAATGACGCTTTCAGCTGCGTGGCGGCTGGATCAGTCTTTGCCTGCCAACAGGGAGATAGCCAGCGCCAAACTGTTTGCCACCGAAATGCTGAGTTTCGTAACAGACGAAGCTTTGCAGATTTTTGGCGGCATGGGGCTGATGGATGATCTGCCGCTCGAGCGCCTGTGGCGCGATGCCCGGGTTGAGCGAATTTGGGACGGCACCTCGGAAATTCAACGCCATATTATCTCGCGCGAATTATTGCGCCCGTTAGGGTGTTGATATGGCGCGCTGCCTGAAACGCCTGCTGGAGCCGAAGTCGATTGCGGCAATCGGTGGCAGGGAGGCCAGGGAGGTTATAGAACAGTGCATCGCACTTGGTTTTTCAGGTGAAATCTGGCCGGTTCATCCGTCCAAAAATGAAGTCTGCGGATTTAAAACCTACCCGACAGTTGAAAGTCTGCCCGGTTCACCTGATGCAGCCTTTATTGGCGTTAACCGGCAGCGTACCATTGCAATTGTTGAGGCACTCAGTTGCCGCAATGCAGGTGGGGCGATTTGTTATGCCTCGGGGTTTTTAGAAGCCGATGCAGAAGGTGCCGGGCTGCAGGCCGCGCTGATTGATGCCGCCGGTGACATGCCCGTTATCGGACCCAATTGTTATGGTTTTTTGAACTATGCCAGCGGCGTTGCGCTGTTGCCGGATCAGCATGGTGGCAGGAAACTGGCCAGTGGTGAAAC
>CAZJUF010000165.1:0-6982 GCA_964549055.1 uncultured Hyphomicrobiales bacterium
TCCAGCAACTCAAGACCATTGTGGCGATGGGCATCTTCAATCGACACCTGATCAATGCTCGACAAATCAATGGCTTTGGCCAGACGGAAATACGAGTTGGGGTCAGCCTTGTGATAGTCCACATCATCAAGATGGCCGGGATAGCCGCAGCACATATGCATGACCCGGGTCACATCATCAGGAACACCGTCAAAACACCTGTCGAGACACTCAATGCCATAATCCAGTGCCGCTTCCACATTGCGGGCAAACAACGGCTCATCGACCTGAATGTATTTGCAGCCCGCTGCTGCAAGTGCACGAATTTCATCGTTGAGACCGTCAGCGAGATCAAAGGCAAGCGCGCGCTCGTCGCTGTAAAAGCTGTTGGCGGTGGTATCCATTATGGTAATCGGGCCGGGGACGGTTATTTTAACCGGTCTATCAGTGAAGCTTTGGGCAATCTTGAAATCGCGATCAAGAAAATGCTGCCCGGTGGCCGATATTTTTCCGCTGATTGTAGGAAATTCCGCCGTATAAGCGCCATCACGCACAACGCGCTTGGTCAGGTTTTCAAAGTCGAAGCCCTCAAGGTGGCGGCATTGATAATGAACATAATTTTCCCGCCGCATCTCGCCATCTGTCGGAACATCAATTCCCGCTGAAACCTGTTCGTCGATGGCCAGCTTTGTTGCGCGCTGAAACAGCTCTTCAAAAGCTGCATCAGCGTTGTCCATGTTTGCTGTGTATTGACGCGTAACCTCAGAGGATGAACCCGTCAGGCCACCATCAAGATTAAACCAGTCAGCTACCGGCACATAGTCCGGTTTTGGATAAGCACCGATGCATGTGGTCTTTAACGCCATTACACATTGCCGCCCAAGCCGGGTCGCACCGATTGAAAAAATCTCATACTCATTCTTTCGGTGCGACTTTATTGAGGTTAGTAGGATCAAAAACACTGCCAAACGGGCTTGCCGGTTTTGGTGCCGGTGCTGGTGTTTCAGCACCCGGTGCAACCTTGTTCAGATTGTCGGGTGAGAATATACCACTGCCAAATGGCGTTTTCTGCTCCTCGTTCTCCTTCAGTTTTGGAACTTTTGATTTTCCTTTATTGAAGATATCCGGGCCTTTCAGGTTTTTCTGCAGACGCTTTTCCTTAAGTTTACGTTGCAGCTCCTCAATGCGTATTTTTTGTGCGGCACGTTTTTCCTGCAAAATAATCGCTTTGGCCGGTTCGGGGTCATAGAATTGCGCGTAACCGATTGCTGCCACAGCCGCTGCCACAAAAAGCGCCAGCACAACTGCTGCCGGGTTGCCGGCAAATATCTTGGGCAACTTGAACCCGGCGGTTACCGCCCCCACAGGAGCACCATTAGCTAACGCCAGTTGAACGCGACGGCTTCTGACCTCATGCACAAGGGCAAAAAGCACGGTGAGACAAACGATGATAAAGGCAAGAGCCGATATGGACGGATTAATGCCATAGCGAACCTTCTGCGCCAGTTCAATCGTCAGCGTTGGATATTTGCCAAAGGTGAACGTGGTGGTGTTATAGTTTTCAAACGAGGCAAGAAAAGCCAAAACCGCAGCCGAACCAATGGCTGGTGCCAGAAACGGCAGTTGGATTTTGCGAAATGCCTGCGTATGCGTGGCACCAAGATCAAGTGCAGCTTCAGTCAGCCCAATATCATATCGTTGCAGGCGGGCGACAAAGACCAACATGCAATATGATGCAATAAAGGTGGACTGCCCCAAAACGGTCAGCAAAATACCATTATGCAGGAAGCTGTTATTGGGCAGACCCAGCATGACATTGACCCGGTCCCAGAAAACAAGTGTGGAAATACCTAAAACCACACCGGGAATAAGGATAGGAGCAATGATGATGGTGTAAAAAGTTGCGCGTAACTTGGGCCAGATCTGGGTCAGCATCAAAGCGCCGGCCAACCCCATGACGACAGACAGAATGACGGTGAAAAACCCGATGATAAAGCTGTTCTTGATGCCGTTGACGATGCGCGCATCATTATACAAAACGTTGAACCATTCAAAGGTCAGGACTTCCCACGGAGCTGCTTGTGGGAAGCTGGGTGAATTGAATGCCGTTATGCTCATTAAGATGAGCGGACCCAACAGGTAGGTGAAAAACAATACCAGATAAAGCCCAAGGCCGATGCGGATAAGGAGACTATCGGTTTTCATTTGCCTATATCCCCCATGTTAACATTAAACAGGCGCATCACACCCAGTACGATAATGATACAGGTGATCAAAAGGACAGCAGCAAAGGCCGAACCCTGGGGCCAGTTGACGCTTTGATTAAACCATTGATAGATAATCTGGGTGAACCACAGGCTCGAGGGTCCCCCCAGAATTTGTGGCGCAGCCAGAGCGCCAGCGGACAACATGAACACCATTGTACAACCCGATGATATGCCTGGTTTGGCGTAAGGTATGACAATTCTTCGATGTATTTTGATCCACGAAGCTCCCATGTCGCGGGCAGCTTCAATCTGGTTTCTGTCCAGACTTTCAATAACATTGTACATGGGGAAAATCATCAGCAGGATATAGGCGTAGCCCAGACCCGCATATAAAGCGACGTTCTGACGCACAAAGTCTATGGGATTATCAATTATACCGATGACCATCAACATCTCGTTGATGACCCCGCTATCGCCAAAAATGATACGGAAGGCAAAAGCCCTGAGAATTTCATTGATCCAGTAAGGAATAATGAGAAGCAAAACAAACAGCCGTGCCATTCCGCCGCCCTTGGACTGGCCGAGGTAATAGGCGATCGGATAGCATAAGACCAAATCAAGAATGGTCACAAATGCCGCCGCCAGCAGGGTTTTTCCGAACACCGCCAGATCGGTTTTATTATATCCATCCGGGTTACCATCGGCTCCGAATATCAGATATTGATAGTTTTTAAGGGTGTAGACATCTTTCGGTCCCCCTATCTCAGGTGGCGGGAGATCGTTGCGAAATGAAAAATCGAACATCGAGATTTGTGGCAGAATGATCAAAACCACAACCCAGAAACCCACAGCGATAATCAGGAACCAGCTCATGCCGACGCCGTTACGCTTGAAAAATTCTTTTATAAATCCTGCTTCCATGACACTACTCGCTGGCCAGTTCGCCAGCCGGTAAAGCTACCGCCTGGTTGGCATCAAATTCGAGATAGAGTTCCTTGCCGCGTTCATACATCCGGTCTTCACCGCGGTTGATCAGGGACATCTTCATTTCTTTGCCCTCCGTACCTTCGAGGAAGACGTGGTAACTCTGGCCTTCAAACTCCGAGTGGGTGACGCGGGCCTTGATGCGGGTATCGGAATTGGTTTCCTTTGTTGATATATCCAGCGCTTCAGGGCGAATGAACAACATGGCGTCATCGCCGACTTTTAATTTGCCCTGATTGTCGCTTGATATTCGGGCGCGCAGATTACCGGTGCGATTGGTTTCAATGATTGCACTGCCTTTTGAGATGGATTTTACCTTGCCTCTGAAAACGTTGTTTTCGCCGACAAAAGAAGCAACGAACGCCGTGGCGGGATCATCATAAATGGATTTGCCATCGGCAATCTGGTCAATGATACCCGCTTTCATCACGGCAACACTGTCAGACATGGTGAGTGCTTCGCCCTGGTCATGGGTAATGTAGATAAAGGTAATGCCCACACGTTTTTGTATTTCGCGCAATTCGGAACGCATGTGCTGACGTAATTTTAGATCAAGCGCAGAGAGCGGCTCATCCAGTAATAATACATCAGGTTCTGCACACAGCGCGCGCGCAATGGCGACGCGCTGTTTTTGTCCACCCGATAATTCCGAAGGCAGTTTATCGCCCTGGCCGGTAAGAGCAATCATATCGAGCAGTTCATCGGCACGCTTGCGGCGCTCGCCCGCAGATGCACCCCTCACTTCCATGGAAAAGGCGATATTTTCCCAAACTTTCATCAGAGGAAAGAGGGCAAGATTTTGAAATATCAATGCGGTTGGGCGCTCATTGGGCCCAAAGCCCGCCATATTGTTTCCACCGATAAGGATATTGCCGTCACTGGGCTCCAGGAAGCCGGAAACGGCGCGCAATATTGTTGTTTTACCGCAACCCGATGGCCCAAGAAACGAGAAAAAGTCACCCCCGTTTATTTGTACATTAGCTTCGCGAACGGCGACAAAATCACCAAATCTGATCCATACATTTTCTAGATCAACACCAACACCTTCACTCATAGATATCCCCTGACGAGGGCTTTAAAGCTCGCCCCGTTGCCCTGATTTTCCAAAAAAAAACTGCAACCACATTTAGTCTCCCCCCAACCCAAATGGCCAGATTGGGGGGGTATTTTTTCGCTTCTTGAGCTTAAGCGCTCACGAACTTGTTGCGATACTCGGTGCGCACTGCTGCATACCAAGGTGCTTCAGCTGGCCAGGGATTGAGATTGGCAAGCGCATCGCCGGGATAAGCTTCGGAGAAGTTCTTTTTGTAAATAGAACCAGCGAATTTATCCGCACCCAATACCGGTGAATTATAGCCATGTTTGTCGATGGCTTTACCGGCATGCTCAGAATTATAAGCATACTCAATAAAGGCATAGATTTCGTCTTTGTTGACGGCGCCAATTGGCATGGCCATTCCGTCAACCCAGGCCATTGAGCCTTCTTTAGGAGCCTGATACTGAATAGGTTCGCCGGCACTTTTCAGTGACAATGGCGGGCCATCCCAGGCCTGACCAACAATAACACCTTCTTTGAGAAGCGCGTTTTTCTGAGAATCAGCGTCATTCCAGAGAATTTTGATGTTTTTCTTGCGGGCAATACACCAGTCAGTGATTTTCTGCCAGATCGGACGCATGGCAGCTTCTGAGGTATAGGCTTTCCAGACGTCGCCTTTTTCAAGCTCGCCGATGGTTTCCATATACAGACCGGCACCAAGCATCATTGAATGCGGACGGCCCATGGTTTTGCCAGCATTGGCATCAGACCATACGTCGCCATAACTTGGAACGCCGCCTTCAGGTGCCCACAGGTCCGTGCGCCAGGCAATGCCTTCTGTGCCCCAGATGTGTGGCAGCCAGTGAACGCCCTTGCCTTTGAAGTTCCAGCCATCAGTGCCAATTTTGGACATGGCGGGGTTCACTTTATCAATAGAAACTTTGGACATATCAAACGGCTGTAGCAACTCCAGCGGAGCCCATTGCAGATTGCGGTTGTTGGTTGGTGAAATAATATCAAAGCCCTGGCCTTTGTTGGCTTTCAGCTTATTGATAATTTCTTCGTTTGAACCAATGCCGGTGAAGTTGATTTTAATGCCGGTTGTTGATTCGAAATCCTTGATGTAATCAGCAGGCAGATAATCCGACCACATCAATACATTAACCTCACCTGACGATGCCAGGGCATTTTTAATGTATGCTGGTCCAGCAGCGGCAAAAGCGCCAGCTGCTGCAGTGCCTTTGACAAAGCTACGGCGATTAAGCGCCGATGCTGCCAACAGCAGTTTTCTTGTTGATTTATTTTTCATGGTTTCATTTGCCATAATACTAGTTCTCTCCATGGTTACTAGATTTTGTAATTAGATACCGGAATTGTTAACTCCTCCAATCCAGACAGGCGACACTCGCACCGGCAGATGACACTGCCATGACTTTGTGCCGCGCCTCCCTCAAGCTTAGCTGTCGTGGAACATAATTATGCGTAATCGGGGGGCTTTGGTCAACAAATAGAAATAATATTAAAGTGATCCAAAATATGGAGTTTTGGCAAAATGCCACCAACCAGTGGGGCCAGTTCGTCAAAATGTATGAGGCCAGATAAGGTGTTGAATGCCGGAAAACAGAACAATAGCGGGTAAAAAATTCCCTGCATTTCACTTTTGTAACGGTGTTTAAGGCTGGTTTTGGCCCTGAATAGCATCTGCCATGACGCACAGAAGTTCGAATATGATGCTGACACCTACCCAGGCCGTATTGCCACTTTGATCAAGGGGAGGAGATACTTCCACCAGATCAGCGCCAATAATATTCAACCCCTTTAGCTGGCGCACCATTCTTTGAGCTTCAAGTGTGGTAAAGCCACCGATTTCGGGAGTTCCGGTTCCTGGTGCCTGACTGGGGTCAATGCCATCAATATCAAAGCTGACGTAGGTGGGCTGATCGCCAACGATCGCTCTGGCTTCTGTCATCACGTCATCGATCCCGCGATCATACAATTCTTCGATGCGGATTATGCGCACACCCTGTTCCAGGCCCCACTCAATATCCTCGCCGTCATACATCGTGCCGCGAATACCAATCTGGACTACGCGCTTGGGGTCGAGAATGCCCTCAATAATGGCGCGCCTGAACGGTGTGCCATGGGTATATTCAAACCCGCCAAAATAACCCTGGTAGAGATCTGTGTGGGCATCAAAATGGATCATGCCGACCGGGCCATTCTTCACTATTCCGCGTAAAACCGGCAGTGAAATCAGATGATCGCCGCCAGCTGTCATGGGGATTATGTTACTGGCCTTCAGCTTTTCATAAAAGGATGTGACGCGGCTAAGCGTATCTTGGACATCAGCGGGATTGACTGAAACATCACCAAGATCGGCGCAGTTGACCAGAGAAAAAGGTTCGATGTGACTGATGGGATGTTTGAGGCGAATCATTGTCGACAGATCGCGTAACTGTCGGGGCCCGTGGCGAGCACCGGGACGGTTGGTTGTGCCGCCGTCCCACGGAACACCAATGAGGCCAATCTGCACCTGATCAATATCACTGTCATCCAGGCTCATGATCGGAAGGCGCATAAAACTTGGAATACCGGCAAAGCGCGGAAGATCATTGCCGGAAACGGGTTCGAAATTTCTTTTAGATGTCACGATCAAATTCCCTCCAATGTCGCACGTGTCGGAAAAGCCGGCGTGGAGATTTGGAGGCCACGCCCAGAATCGAACTGGGATAGACGGATTTGCAATCCGCTGCGTAACCATTCCGCCACGTGGCCT
>CAZJUF010000166.1:0-6978 GCA_964549055.1 uncultured Hyphomicrobiales bacterium
ATGGATGGCTCAAAGCCAAAAGTTATTGAAAATTCAGAAGGTGCACGCACCACACCTTCTATTGTTGCTTTCACCGAAGATGGCGAGCGACTGGTTGGGCAATCGGCAAAACGTCAGGCTGTCACCAACCCTGAAAACACCCTGTTTGCAATCAAACGGTTGATCGGGCGCACATTTGATGATCCCGCCACCAAAAAAGATATCAAAATGGTGCCGTTCAAAATTGTCAAGGCAGATGGCGGTGCCGCCTGGGTTGAGGCTCATGGCGAAAAATATTCGCCTTCGCAGGTGTCTGGCTTCATTTTGCAAAAAATGAAAGAAACCGCTGAAGCCTTTATCGGCAGCGAAGTAACCCAGGCCGTTATCACGGTTCCGGCCTACTTCAATGATGCCCAGCGTCAGGCCACCAAAGATGCCGGTAAAATTGCCGGTCTTGAAGTCCTGCGCATCATCAATGAGCCGACAGCGGCTGCACTGGCTTATGGCCTCGACAAAAAAGACGGCTCCACCATTGCCGTATTCGACCTTGGCGGTGGCACGTTTGATGTCTCAATTCTTGAAATTGGCGATGGCGTCTTTGAAGTTAAATCGACCAATGGGGATACATTCCTCGGTGGTGAAGACTTTGACATGTTGCTGGTTGAATATTTTGCCGATGAGTTCAAAAAGGAAAGCGGTATTGACCTGCGTGGCGATAAACTTGCCCTGCAGCGTTTGAAAGAAGCAGCTGAAAAAGCCAAGATTGAACTTTCAGCCGCCCAGCAGACAGAAGTCAACCTGCCGTTTATTACCGCTGACAGCTCCGGCCCGAAGCATTTGACCATGAAGCTCACCCGCGCCAAGCTTGAAAGCCTGGTTGGCGATCTGATTGAACGCACCATCAAACCGTGCAAGGCGGCCCTGAAAGATGCGGGCCTCAAAGCCGGTGAGATTGACGAAGTGGTTCTGGTTGGCGGCATGACCCGCATGCCGAAAATCCGCGAAGTGGTACAAAACTTCTTCGGTAAAGAGCCCAACATGAGTGTGAACCCGGACGAAGTGGTGGCCATGGGTGCCGCTATTCAGGCCGGTGTGTTGCAGGGTGATGTTAAAGACGTGCTGTTGCTTGATGTAACTCCGTTGTCTTTGGGCATCGAAACTCTTGGCGGTGTGTTCTCAAGGCTTATCGAGCGCAACACCACAATCCCGACCAAGAAATCCCAGATATTCTCGACCGCCGAAGACAACCAGAGCGCGGTTACCATCCGGGTTTTCCAGGGTGAACGTGAAATGGCGGCTGATAACAAGCTTCTGGGTCAGTTTGACCTCACCGGTTTCCCACCGGCACCACGCGGTATGCCGCAAATTGAAGTGTCGTTTGATATTGATGCCAATGGTATTGTCAATGTTGGCGCTTCCGACAAGGCAACCGGCAAAGAACAGACCATTCGCATTCAGGCCTCAGGCGGTCTTTCTGATGCCGATATTGAAAAAATGGTCAAGGAAGCCGAAAGCCATGCTGAAGATGACAAAGCACGGCGTGAAATGGTTGAAGCCAAGAACCAGGGTGAAGCCTTGATTCATTCGACTGAAAAGACCATTAAGGAGCTGGGTGATAAAGCAGCTGAAGCCGACATCAGCACGATTGAAAGTGAAATTGCTTCACTTCAGACCGCTTTGGAAGGTGATGATATCGAAGCAATCAAAACCAAAACTGAAGCACTTTCCGAAGTAGCAATGAAACTCGGTGAAGCGCTTTACAAAGCCCAGCAGGAAGAAGAAGCAGCCAGCAACGAAAGTGAAGAAGGAGCGGCTGCGGCATCTTCTGATGATGATAATGTTGTTGATGCTGATTTCGAGGAAGTTGACGACGACGACAAGAAATCTTCTTAAAAGATTGCGCTTGACCGGGCCAACTTGCTCTGGTTAAGCGGTCATTAGATAATAAGGCCTGTACCCGGTGCTGAAAACAGCACCGGGTTAGGTGCATAAAAGACAGTACAGAAGATCTACAATGGCAAAACAGGACTTTTACGACGTTTTAGGTGTTTCTCGCGATGCCGATGACACTGCGCTAAAACAGGCCTTTCGCAATCTTGCCAAACAATATCATCCCGACCGCAACAGCGGCGATGATGATGCCGAACATAAATTCAAACAAATAAACGAAGCTTATGAAGCGCTGAAAAACGCACAAACCAGAGCCGCTTACGATCAATATGGTCACGCGGCTTTTGATGGCAGCATGGGTGCAGGCCGTGGTTTCGGGCAGGATTTTGGCTCGTCCATGTCGGATATTTTTGACGATCTGTTCGGCGAATTCACCGGCGGGCAGCGCAGTCGTGGCGGCTTTGGTGTCGAGCGCGGTAATGATCTGCGTTACAATCTCGAAATCAACCTTGAAGATGCTTTTGGCGGAGATACCGTTGAAGTGCGTGTTCCAACCAGCATCAGTTGCGAGACCTGCGAGGGCTCAGGAGCCAAACCCGGGACCTCGCCATCGCGATGCCAGTCGTGCAATGGCCATGGCAAGGTGCGGGCCCAACAGGGATTTTTCACAATTGAGCGCACCTGTCCAACCTGTCAGGGCCGCGGTGAAACCATCACAGAGCCGTGCGAAACGTGTAATGGTGCTGGCCGCACCAACAAGGAAAGAACCTTGTCGGTTAATATTCCCAGCGGCGTTGAAGATGGCACCCGCATTCGAATTACCGGTGAAGGCGAAGCAGGCATGCGCGGGGGGCCAAGCGGGGATCTGTATATTTTCCTTGATATTCAGCCCCATGAGTTCTTTCAGCGCGATGGTGCTGATCTGTTTTGCAGCGTGCCAATCTCCATGTCGACCGCAGCACTGGGCGGTCAGATCGAAGTCCCGACCATCGATGGTGGCAAGGCGCGCGTAAAAATTTCCGAAGGTGCACAGACCGGAAGTCAGTACCGCCTCAAGGGCAAAGGAATGACAATCCTCAGATCGAAACAGATCGGTGACATGTACATTCAAACAACAGTGGAAACGCCACGCAGCCTGACAAAACGGCAAAAAGAACTGCTGCGTGAATTCGAAGAAATTTCCAATGAAAAAACCAATCCTGAATCCTCCGGATTTTTTTCCCGCGTAAAAGAGCTATGGGACGGCCTGGCCGAATAGAGCCCCTTTGTCCTGATTGGTCGAATTAATCGTCCCAACACGTCGGTTTGGTAAACATTTATCAAACTTAGTGCGGCAAAATAGATGCGAATTGTAATCAGAATTACGCATTGAGCCTCCCGATCATGGATGAAACGCTGGAACGAAAAAAAGATGTGACGCCCTTTGACCGTGGCGGAAATCATCATATCTCGACTCAGACCATGATGCGTATGGCACGCTCTCAGGTTAAAAAATCAGAGCAAAAAAAGGGTTACAGCTTTCTGCGCGCCGCTTCCGCTGCCATGATTGTACTCGGTGTGGCAGCTGGCATCGTGTTGTTGCTGGATATTATATTCTCCGGCTCAATGCTTGGTTTCAGGCTGGAATATATTTCAATTTTCAGCATCCTGATTGCTGCAGGTTCTGCCTACGGCTGGCTTGAGGCGCGGCGTAACCTGGCTGACCTCAGCGGAAGAACAGCAACGCTTTCGTCCATGGCCTTGCAACTGGAGACCAGCGTTGCCGAACTAAACTCGATCAATGGTGAGTTGAGAGAAAGTGACACCCGATATCGCGGGCTGGTCGACAGTCAGGGTGATATTATTTTCCGTAAAAATGCTGACGGGATGCTGACATTTGTCAATGGTGCTTTCACGGAAGCCTTTGATGTTGAGGCTGGTCTGGCAACCGGTTCTGTGTTCCGGCCAACATTGATCAGCGGAATACCTGCTCAACACATTCAATCGAAACTGTTAAAAGCGCCGCACCGGGTCAAATACGACCAGCAGATTCAAACCGCAAATGGCCCGCGCTGGTACTCATGGGAAGATTTCGCCATAATCTCCAAAGATGGCACGATACATGAAGTGCAAAGTGTTGGCCGCGATATTACCGATCGCAAGGAGGCTGAAAACGAACTGGCCACCACCCGCGATCAGGCCGAGACCGCCAATCGGGCAAAATCCATGTTTTTAGCCTCCATGAGCCATGAAATTCGCACGCCCATGAACGGCGTTTTGGGAATGACACGCCTGCTGCTCGACACTGAACTTACTCAGGAGCAATATTCTTACGCCTGTGCGGTGGACAAATCCGGCAAGGCATTATTGTCGCTTATTGATGAAATTCTTGATCTGTCAAAGATCGAGGCTGGAAAACTTCAACTGGAATTTGAGCCGGTCATTCTGGCCGATCTGGTTGAAAACGTGACCGAGCTTCTGGCCCCCCGTGCCCACGCCAAGGGCATTGAGATTGCGTCCAGAATTGACCCGCGCGTGTGTCTGCCGATTATGGGTGATGACAACCGGTTGCGGCAAATCCTGCTTAATCTCGTCGGCAATGCCATCAAGTTTACCGATCATGGCGGTGTGCGCATCGAGGTGACAATGATCGCAGGCGAAACAGCGCTTGATCAAGGGGCGCAGGTTTTGGAAAATAGTTCCAGCGGCTTGCCAGACAGGGTTGAGGTATCCATCAGTGATACCGGCATTGGCATGAAGGAGAGCGAACTTGACAAAATTTTTGACCAGTTCAAACAGGCCGATTCAACATTATCGCGCAAATATGGCGGTACCGGTCTCGGTCTGGCCATCAGCAAATCGCTGATCGAGCGCATGGGCGGTGCGATTGAGGTAAAAAGTGAAATTGCCCAAGGCTCAACATTCACTTTCTGGCTGCCTTATGAAGCCGACACATCAACAAAGCCCGATGAAATTCTGGACAGCGATGCCTTGTCAGAATTTTCCGTGCTTTTGCTCACCAACTCGATGATCAACAGTTCCGTTCTTGAAATGTATATCGAAAGCTTTGGCGCTGACGTAACAATTGTCACCAGCGCCCAGCAAGCCAGACAGGCACTGCAACAGCGCGCGTCTACAAAGCCGTTTACAACCTTGATGTACGATAAATCAAATCAGGATGAACAAGCCGATCCCGCCCGCGCCTTAAGCCAGATAACCTCAGATACCAACGCAGTATCGCGGCCAAGATGTATCTTGCTGATTTCGCCTGAAGAGCGCCGCGAATTGTCCAACAGCACCCGTGGTGGTTTTGACACCTACCTGGTCAAGCCGATCCGGCGCGCTTCGCTGGTCAGCCGCATCAAATCTGAAATAGCCCTGCCCTCGCTGCAGTTGGACCGGCAACAAGGCGAGGGCGTAGGGGTGACCTCATCGCATAGTTCCAGCGCGATACCATCAGCTGGTTGCCGTAATCAGCGCATTCTGGTGGTCGAGGATAACGAAATAAACGCTCTTCTTGCCATCTCGTTGCTGAAAAAAGAAGGTCACGATGTGGTCCATGCGGAAAATGGCCTTGAAGCGATAAAGCTCATCACCGCATCTGTGGCAAATGACGATGCCGTGGCACCTTTCGACATGGTATTGATGGATGTCCATATGCCGGAAATGGATGGAATGCAGGCCACTCAGGAGATCAGGAAGTTTTTGACAACCACAAATGCCGCACCAAAACACTTACCCATCATCGCCCTCACCGCCAATGCCATGGCTGAAGACCGTGCTCTTTGCCTGCAGGCGGGAATGGATGATTATCTCGCCAAACCAATCGACAAAGACGAGCTTGTCGAGTTGCTGGAAAAATGGGCAAACCCTGATGTGGTTGAGAACAACCTTCTGCATTGATGTAAAAACCCCTCTGGTAAAACAGTACCCTTGAATTTGTCGCGCTTGCCCGACAGATAGTATCGCGCTAGAGTTCGCTGCCAAATTGTTCGCGTTTGGCAGGTTTGATCGAGATTTATGCAGAAGGTGAGATGATAGCAACCACCCGTGTGCCAGAAAACCGGAATAGTGTCACCATAGCACGGCGTGGACCTGTGGAAGTAAGGCTGGTAACCACAGCAGAGGATATCCATTCATCGCAGGATCTGCGGTACCGGGTTTTCTATCAGGAGATGTCAGCCAAACCAGACAGCGATGCCCTTAAGACCAAACTGGATAAAGATGCCTTTGATGAAATTTGTGAGCATCTTGTCGCCATCGATCACAGTCGCAAAAACTGCGATGTCGGCGGCAGCGGAACCGGCCCGGCGGTGATTGGCACATATCGCCTGCTGCCCCAGGACATTGCAGAAAAAAACGGTGGATTTTATACGTCAGGCGAGTTTGACATTGCGCCGCTGATCAACTCAAAACGCGATACCCACAAATTCCTCGAGCTCGGCCGCTCATGTGTATTGAAACAATATCGCACCAAACAGATCCTTAAGCTCATGTGGCATGGAATCTGGCGCTATGTGCGCATGAAAAATCTGGATGTTATGCTTGGCTGCGCGAGCTTTGAAGGTATCGACCCGCAAGAATTCGCTCTGCCCCTGAGTTTCCTCCACCACAAGTGTTCTGCCCCGGAAGAATGGGCGGTCAAAGCCTTACCGCAACGATATGTCAATATGAACTGTATGCCCGAAGATCAACTCGACCTGCGCGCCGCCATGCGGGTGATGCCGCCGTTGATCAAAGGCTATCTTCGCCTCGGGGCTTATATTGGGGAGGGTGCGGTGATTGACGAGCAGTTTGGTACCGTCGATATTTTGATAATATTACCCAATTCCAGAATTACCACCCGCTACCTCACCCGTTTCAGCGATCCCGGCGAACACATCACACTGGATGCTGAAGTTTGAGTTAGAGCGGTTTAAGAGCAGCGTTTTAAAGCAGTGCTCTTATTAGTGACGCTCGAGCGCCGCTAAGGCTGCAGGCCCTCTTGGGACTTGGGGGGCCTTAGTCCTTCCTGCGGGTCGTCCGGTGCCACATGAAAGACTATCCGTAGGGCATCCGGAGGAGCGCAAGCGAACGACTAACGAGCGACCGCGAGTGCAGGCTGCGCGCCGCTTGAGCGCTACTTAAAAA
>CAZJUF010000167.1:0-4282 GCA_964549055.1 uncultured Hyphomicrobiales bacterium
CACGACACCGGCACTTTTGCCACCTACACAAGTGCTGGATGGGTGCGCCGAAACCTGCAATCCAGTGGGTTTAACGTGAAAAAAATCCCCGGCCATGGCACCAAGCGCCACATGCTGACCGGCGTGCGTGAACCATCAGGCGGCATTTTTTAAATTCAACCCCTGGCTTCGATAGCTCAATGCTTCGGCTATGTGGACGCGTGATGTTACTTCCATGCCATCAAGATCAGCCAGCGTGCGGGCAACGCGCAAGATACGGTGGTATCCGCGTGCGCTTAGGCGCATCACGTCTGAAGCCTGGCGCAACAGCTGCTGGCCACCCGCATCAGGGCTGGCGACTTTCTCCAGTAATTCGCCATCGGCCTGAGAATTGGTTTTAATATGAGAGTGCCCGAGCGATGAATAACGTTTGCGTTGTATCTTGCGTGCCGCCATCACTCTTTTGGCAATATCGGCACTGCTTTCACGCGGTCCCGGCAACACCAGGTCAGCTGCACTCAATGCGGGAACCTCAATGCGGATATCGATACGGTCCAGCAGCGGCCCGGAAATCTTTGCCTGATAATCATCGGCACATTTGCGCCCGCGTTTGCACGTGTGGCCGGGCTCGCCCGCACCGCCGCACCGACACGGGTTCATGGCGGCAATCAACTGAAACCGGCACGGGTAAGTGACATGATGATTGGCACGCGCAATCATCGTTTGTCCGCTTTCAAGCGGCTGACGCAGGCTTTCGAGTACGCGCGGGGAAAATTCCGGCAGTTCATCGAGAAACAAAACCCCATGATGCGCCAGCGAAATCTCACCGGGTTTGGCCTTGATGCCACCGCCAATCAGGGCAGCCGGACTGGCGGTATGATGGGGGTCGCGAAACGGTCGCCGCGGGCTTATGCGCCCTTCACTAAGGTTTCCGGCAATGCTGGCAATCATCGAGACTTCCAGCATTTCTTCGGCATCCATCGGTGGCAATATTGAGGGCAAACGCTGGGCCAGCATCGATTTTCCAGCACCGGGCGGTCCCATCATCAACAGATTATGGCCACCGGCGGCAACAATTTCCAGAGCCCGCTTGGCGCCTTCCTGCCCCTTGATATCGGCAAAATCTGGCAGATGCCCCGTGTCATCGGCCATGCCGGGTTCAGGCCGGCTTAACACCTGCATACCCTTGAAATGATTGACAAGCTGCACCAGCGTTGCCGGGCTCAATATATCAATGTCGGCCCCGGCCCAGGCAGCTTCGGGCCCGCAGGCCTCGGGACAAATCAGGCCCTTGCCCGCGCTATTGGCACCAACGGCTGCCGGTAAAACCCCGGCAACAGCGCTGATTGAGCCATCAAGTGACAGTTCACCCAAAACAAAATACCGGCTTAAAGTTTCCGTCGAAATCACATCCATCGCCGCCAGCAACCCCAGCGCAATCGGCAGATCATAATGACTGCCCTCTTTGGGCAGGTCAGCGGGAGCAAGATTAACCGTGATACGTTTTGGTGGCAAAGCCAGACCAATAGCACTCAAGGCTGCACGTACACGCTCACGACTTTCCGCCACCGCCTTGTCAGGCAGGCCCACAAGCGTAAAAGCAGGAAGCCCCGGTGCCATCTGCACCTGAACATCAACGACGCGCGCTTCAATGCCTTGAAAAGCAACCGTATTAATATGCGCAACCATAATGCCCTCCCGCCAAACTCAGACATGAAGCATAGGTTATTTTATTCTATATGACAAGAACAATTAGGGAACAAAATATTAATTCCGACGTTTTTCAATCGCATCCCAGATTAGGGCGGCGATGTCGGGGCCACCGAAGCGTTTGATTTCGCAGATGCCGGTGGGCGAGGTTACGTTGATTTCGGTGAGGTAATCCCCGATCACATCAATGCCAACAAAAATCAGACCACGTTCGCGCAAAATCGGTGCCATGGCGGCGCAGATTTCCAGGTCACGTGCCGTCAGGCCGACTTCTTCGGGCCTGCCACCCACATGCATGTTGGAGCGGGTTTCACCTTTTGCCGGTATGCGATTAATCGCGCCTGCAACCTCACCATCAATCAGGATGATGCGCTTGTCTCCGGCGCGCACCTCTGACAGATATTTCTGTGCAATCATCGGTTCGGGCATCATGCCATTGAATAACTCAACAATTGATGCAAGATTTTCATCATCCCGGCCAAGCCTGAACACCCCCTGTCCGCCATTGCCATAAAGGGGTTTGACGATGATGTCTTTATGTTCGTCTTTGAATGCGCGGATTTTATGCTCATCGCGGGTAATGAGAGTTGGCGGCATAAATTCGAGAAAATCGGTGACAAATATTTTTTCCGGCGCATCTCTCACCGAGCGCGGATCATTGACCACCAGTGTTTCGGGGTGAATGCGCTCAAGCAGATGGGTGGCCGAAATATACGACATATCAAACGGCGGGTCCTGACGCATCAATACCACATCAACCTCAGCCAGATCGCACTCATAGATCTCGCTTAAGGAATAATGATCACCCACGGTGTCGCGCACCTTCAGATCACACCCGCGCGCACTTAACTTGCCGTCCTGAAAACTTAAATTTTCAGTGAGGTAATAAAACAGGGAATGGCCGCGGCTTTGCGCTTCCAGCATCATGGCAAAGGTCGAATCACCGCTAATATCAACGGCCTCTATAGGGTCCATCTGCACCGCAATTTTTAAACTCATGAGATTATTTCTGTTGTTGTTGGGTTTTTATTATCTGACATCTATTGCCCCATGTTGTCCACAAATGCATTTTCAATATGCAAAGGCCAGCGCCACGGTGCCAGCAGGATTGCATCGAACCTCATTTCTTGCGGGCTATCGCGCTGGTTTTTCAATGCCCAGTATTGTGCGGCGCGGATAATTCTTGATTGCTGTTTAGGTGTGATGGAAAAAGCGGCCACATCTCTGTCGGCGCGAAATTTGACCTCAACGAAGACCACAAGATTGCGGCGGATAACAATCAGATCAATCTCACCTGCGGGGCATTTATAACGCCGGGCAACAATGCGATAACCCTTTAGCAGCAAAAAAATCAATGCCAGCCACTCCGCCCGCTTACCGGCAGCATAAGTCACCCGGCGATGGTGATGGGCCTTTTTGGCCATCATTTTTCCTGTGCTCCAGAAAGGCTCAAGGCGCGAGTATAGATTTTGCGCCGGGCAATGCCGGTGAGTGCCGTCACGTGGGCGACCGCCTCTTTCAGGCTTGATGCGTGCAGGTGTTCTAAAATAAGAGCGTCAATTTCATCATCTTTAAATGATTTTTCCGCTGGTGGTTCAATAATCACGACAATCTCACCTTTGACGCGAGCGACTTCGCCGAATTTTTCAATCAACTGGTCAATCGTTCCCCGGCTGACTTCCTCGTAAAGCTTGGTCATCTCGCGGGCCACAACACCACGGCGCGGGCCCAATACGTCAAGGACATCGCGCAGCATTTTAATCAGGCGCGGGCCAGTTTCCAGAAACACCAGTGTCGAATTAATCCCCGACACCTCGCTCAAAACCTGGCGGCGGGCATGAGTTTTGGCGGGAAGAAAGCCTAAGAACAAAAACCGGTCGCTCGGTAATCCGGCAATGCTCAAAGCAGCTATTGGAGAAGACGGTCCGGGAACGCTTAATATATTAACGTCCAGATCAGCGGCTTCGCGCACCAGTTTAAAGCCCGGATCCGATATCAAAGGTGTTCCGGCATCAGAAATGAGTGCGATGGCGGCACCCGATTTCAGTTTCTCCAGAACCTGCGGCCGAACCCGGGCGGCATTGTGGTCATGGTAGGCGATACAATTGGTGGAGATTTCGTAGTGCGCCAATAATTTTGCACTGACACGTGTGTCTTCGCACAAAATCAGATCAGCTGATTTCAGCACCTCGACCGCACGATAGGTAATATCCGCCAGATTACCGATGGGCGTTGCGGTTACATATAATCCCGGCTGTAGAGATTTTGCGGGTTGTTTGAACTTCGACATTATTCACCTTAACGCATCGACAGGAACAATGTTGTCCTATACAATTGTGCAAGTTCGGGTATTATTACGATAATCTGTTGCCAACAGGAAAGCAGATAATCAGGGTAAAGCCTTTGGGGGGTCAACGGCACCATACTTTATTCGTGTTCAAACACGAAATAGACATGTTGTCAGAGCATCAATATGCCAATATTCAATAAAGGAAAATCAGTGAAAGCCCTTAAAATTTTTACGGGGATAGTGCTGGCCCTTGGGCTGACAGCATGCGGGGGAAATTTTGGCTCGAGATCGCTTTTCGGTGAC
>CAZJUF010000167.1:4382-6955 GCA_964549055.1 uncultured Hyphomicrobiales bacterium
GAGATTGCCCGCGTGGTCAATTATTCAGCCGGTAAGGGCGCGCAAGGCTTTGCCAGCCTCATTCCCCAATCACCTTATGGCAACCTTGTGAATACGGCATTTGACCAGGCGGTAACGGCCCGTGGTGGCAAAGTTCTGTCAGTCGAGCAATATACCCGCAACTCAAGAAGTGCCGCGAAAAATATTGCAAGGCTGGCCACATTCGCCAAATCCAAACGCAGTGGCGTTGAAGCGATTTTCCTGCCTGAAGGCGGCTCTTTGTTATATGACATGGCGGCAATGCTGGAAAAAAGAGGTATCGACAAGGAAAAAATACGCCTGCTTGGTACCGGCCTGTGGGATGAGCCCGGCCTGTCGGCAATTAGGGCCCTTCACGGCGGCTGGTATGCTTCTCCCGACCCGATTGCCAAAAGCGCATTTATAGCACGCTACAAAAACGCCTATAACAAATCTCCGCTGAGAATAGCCAGTCTCGCCTATGATGGCGTTAGTCTAGCTTCCGTATTGGCCGCATCCGAAAAAGGCCAGCGCTACACCGCCGGACAATTAACCAACCCCGATGGTTTTGACGGCGTTGACGGCCTGTTCCGCCTCCTGCGCAATGGTACCAACGAACGCGCTCTGGCAGTGTTGGAACTGCGCCCGGGGGGTGCCAAGGTCGTAAGCCCGGCACCGCGCCGGTTTAACACGCCGCCTTCTGGTTGATGCTATTGAGCCAGCCGTTCAATGACGCTGTTCAAAACGCGCTTGCCTTTGAGCGTTGCCCGCAGGCGATGGCTGTCGAAGAGTTCAATAAAGCCTTCCTCAGCCAGAAATGACACGGCTTCGTCATCCAGCGATTTTTTGGCAATAGCTGCATATCGGTTGAGGTCAATACCTTCTTCCAGCCGTAGCCCCATGAGCAGGAATTCCTGACCCTGCTCCGCGCTGCCAAGTTCTTCCTGCGCGGCAATGCCATGGCCGTTTGCTGCCACTTCTGCCAGCCACTTATTGGGGTCGAGATGATGGTGCAGGGCGGTTTTTTTAGTCCCTGTCGTCAGGCGGGAATGGGCACCGGGGCCAATACCGGCATAGTCACGATAACGCCAATAGGTGAGATTATGCAGCGACTGGGCACCATTGCCAGCATGGTTTGAAATCTCGTAATTGTTTAATCCGGCAGCCCCGGTAAGTTCCTGTGTGACATCGTAAAGAGCAATGGCGAGATCATCATCGGGAATGGTCAGTTTGCCGCGGGCGTAAAGATTATAAAACGCGGTTTTTGGCTCGATGGTGAGTTGATATAACGACATGTGGTCGTCAGCATAGTCTATCGCCCGGGCCAGTTCCTCGCGCCATTGTGCCACTGTCTGGTGTGGACGGGCATAGATCAGATCAAACGACACCCGGGCGAAGGTTCGCTGCGCCAGTTTAAAAGCAACGAGTGCTTCATCCACGTCATGCATGCGCCCCAGAGCTTTTAAATCCGCATCATTCATTGCCTGAATACCTACCGACAGCCGATTGACACCGGCAGCTCGATATCCGGCAAAGCTTTTGGCTTCGACGCTTGTAGGATTGGCTTCAAGGGTAATTTCAGCACCGTCTGCAATGCCCCAGTGTTGCGAAATCTGGTGCAGGACATCGCCCACCAGTGCTGCCGACATTAAAGATGGTGTGCCACCGCCAAAAAAGATGCTTGTTACTTTTTTGCGTCCTGAAAGTCCTGCCATATGGGCAATTTCGCGGGCGTAGGCAGCTTTGAAGCGGGCCTCATCAATTTGCGCGCGGGCAACGTGGGAATTAAAATCGCAATAGGGACATTTGGCCAGACAGTACGGCCAGTGCACATAGATGCCAAAAAGGTCTTTACTGTCTGCCGCCATCATCATTCCGGGTGGTTAAATGCTCCAGCATTTTGTTGAAGGCATCGGCACGGTGGGAAATGGCGTGTTTTTCGTGCGGGTCCATTTCACCAAACGTAATGTCATAGCCATTGGCCTGAAACACCGGGTCATAGCCAAAGCCTTGTTCACCTCGTGGTGGCCACACTAACGTCCCGTCAACTTTTCCCTCAAATACGCATGATTGACCATCGGGCCAGGCTAAAGAAAGAACGCAGATAAAAGCTGCACGGCGGTCTTTGGCTTCAGTTGCACCGCGCGCCTGCAAAGCGTCGTCAACTTTTTTCATCGCCACGTTGAAATCTTTGCCCACTCCGGCCCAGCGCGCTGAATAAATTCCCGGCTCACCACCCAGTGCCTCGACCGCCAGTCCACTATCATCAGCCAGCGCCAGCAGACCGGAGGCCTGCGCACTGCTGCGTGACTTAATCAGGGAATTTTCAACGAACGTTGCCCCGGTCTCGTCAGGTTCCGGTAGCCCGAGGGCAGCGGCACTAACAACATCAAGGTCGAACGGGCGCAACAAATCGGCAAACTCGCGCACCTTGCCGGCATTATGGCTGGCCACCACCAGCTTTGATCCCGGCAGGAGTTTCATTTTCAGCTTACGGCTATTTTTTGTAAATCAAGCAATTCGCCGATACCTTTTTTGGCCAGGCTTAAAAGTTTGATCAATTCTTCTTCGCTGAA
>CAZJUF010000168.1:0-6928 GCA_964549055.1 uncultured Hyphomicrobiales bacterium
CAGGCATGTCCTTGGCCGTCAATGTGGTGCCTTCTAAAGGGTCAAGAGCAATATCAACGCCGGGCCCATTGCCGGTTCCCACTTCCTCACCGATAAAGAGCATGGGCGCTTCGTCGCGCTCCCCTTCGCCGATGACAACAACGCCCTCGATTTTCAACGCATTGAGTTCTTTGCGCATGGCGTCAACCGCTGCCTGATCAGCTGCTTTTTCATCTCCACGCCCCCTGAGCCGGGCCGCGGCCACAGCGGCACGTTCAGTCACACGGGCGATTTCTCCGGTCAGCACTCTATCCAGAATCATTTTCTTTTCGGTCATATCAAGTTCGCCTTCCCGGCATTAAATCAAAGTGTCAAAAGGCTCTAAATCGTCTTTTCTATTCGTATCATACGCGGACGATCAGCGATATGACCGTCTGCTTCAATTGAAGCAAGTGCCTCTCTCAAGGCGGCTTCAGCGGTTTCATGGATGATCAGCACCACCGATTGTTGTCCCTCACCCTCTGCATCTTCACCACTTTGGGTGTCGGCACCGCGCTGGATAATACTTTCCAGTGAAATTTCCTGCTCGCCAAATCTTTTGGCAATGGCAGCAACGGCACCAGGTCGATCATGAACCGCAAGACCAATATAATATCCGCCTTCATGAGCGCGCATGCGCGCCCGTTGATAAGGCGCGAGCTTTGCCACTTCGCGACCAAGGGGATAAAGCGCATTCACTCTGGCAATGTCGATAATATCGGCAATCACTGCCGACGCTGTCGGCTTTTGGCCCGCACCGGCACCTTGCAGAATGATTTTGCCGGAATAATTGCCTTCAACCGCAACAGCGTTAAAGGCACCGTCAATCGCTGCCAGTGGTGAGGTTAAGGGCACCAGTGAGGGGTGAACACGCTGTTCAATACCGCTGTCGGTTCTGATCGCCACGCCCAGCAGTTTGATGCAATATCCCAACTCGTGCACAGCTTTCAGGTCAGCCTGGGTAATAGCCTCAATACCTTCAAGATAGATCGAGTTGAAATCTATTTGCGTGCCAAAAGCAAGGCAGGTTAAAATAGCAAGCTTATGAGCGGTATCATGCCCGCCGATGTCAAAAGTAGGGTCGGCTTCTGCATAACCCATTTCCTGGGCGTCACTGAGCACATCGGCAAATTCCCGGCCTTCCGACGCCATTTTTGTTAGAATATAATTGCAGGTGCCATTGAGAATACCGACCACACTGGACACATTGTTCCCGGCCAGACCCTCGCGCAGGGATTTGATAATCGGGATGGCGCCGGCAACCGCGGCTTCGTAATTCAGTGCCACATTGTGCTTTTCAGCAATGGCAGCAAGTTCATTGCCGTGATGAGCCAACAATGCCTTATTGGCGGTAACAACGTGTTTTCCGTGCGCTAACGCGGCTTCAACTGCCTCGCGCGCAATTCCTTCTTCACCACCGATCAATTCAACAAAGATATCGATATCATCGCTCGATGCCAGCTCAACGGCATTATCGACCCAGCGCACACCCTTGAGATCAATACCTCTGTCAATATCGGCATTTCGGGCGCAAACGGCTGTAATTTTTAACTCGCATCCAGCATTGGCAAAAATGCGCGCGCGATTTTCATTTAAAAGTTTCCAGACCCCGACCCCGACGGTGCCGAGACCTGCAATGCCCAGTTTGAGCGTATGTGTCATCCAGTCCAAAACCCTTGGCTAATCGTCGTGAAAATTACATCAGGGGATTGTTTAACTCAAGAAATGGCAAAGCGCTCTATAATTCTGACACACAGAGCCCTCGAATGGTCTTTTCCACAAGCTCATGGACAAGATCAATAGACCCTAGTTTTCGCTTTCAGGTGGCACAAAGGGAGTGGCCTGGAAAATTCCGAAGGTAGATTTTCGTTTTTTCTGTCTGGGCTCGGAAATCTCTGCTTGTTCCGCCAACTGGGAATTTTCGAAATAAACGTCTACACGCCGTAATGTTGCGTTGCCCTTTTTGCCTGTTTCCTGAATTTCGTCGATGATCTGCACCACAACCTGATCGGCAGCAAAACCACGTTTCCTGAGGCCATTGGCCACTTCATTGGCGCGTGAAATCGCCAGGTCCTGACTTTCAATATTCGCCTCGTTATTGCCCTCTGGAACCACTTGGGCAAACCCGAGTACATAAACATTCATACCGTCATTGTTGCTAAACCTGGCAATCTTATCGAGGGGCTTTTGTTGTTGTTTTGATAGTTTCCTCGAACCGTTGGAAAACTTTATCATTATCGGTTGTTGCGCCGTAGGCCGGTTTGCCACATCGGCCAATGATGGTGTTTTACCATCACGGGGAGCGGTTTTCTCAAGAGAGGAAACTCTGGCCGCGGGCGGTTTTCTTTCCGGCACGGAGGGTATAATGGGCTCGGTACGCAGACCAGTCCTTACCGGTGAAAGATCAGGTGTGGTTGAAGCGACAGTATCTGGTGAGGTGTCAAGATCGCGACTGGAGGCTTTCTGGCGGGAAAGTCGCAATTTTTCAGGAGGGGTCAAACCATCCGTATCCGACCTTCGAACCGTGCTGTCATCACCGACCAGCCAGCCAAGGCCGAAAACACCGCGACTTGCGGGTTTGTTCTTGCGAGCGGATTTGGTCGTGCGACTTTCAAGGTCGGCTTCGCGTTGCTGGACAATCGATTGACTGGAATCCTGCAGCTCCTTGATTTCCCGGTCTTTTTCTTCAGCACTTAAAGTTTTGCGGGGTTCTGCAGGTTGATTATTCAAAGATGGATAGGATTCCGGGTTGGAAATTTTTGTTGGCCCGCGATTCTGTGCCGGGTTTTCCCCATTAACAGGGTCCTGGCCACCGGGAGTCGCAGCCGTATCAACTGGTGCCGTTGGTCCGGGACCACTCAAATCCAGCAATTGAGAAGTTTCACATGCCGAAACAACAGCACTTAACAGCACCACTATTGCGGCCACGGATACCCGTTTTTTTTGATGTATTTCCATGTCAGTTTTGTTGGTTTTTAAACCCTCATTTGATATAGCCCCGGTTTTTGTTACCGAAATATTCCAGGCTCTCAAAAAAGCTTGTTTCAACAGACAACCAATCCTCTATCAAGCATCTTTAGCTGATTTCGATCAACTAATCTCTCATTATGACAAGAACGAGGCAAAATTCCCTCTTATACATAGATATAATGACAGATAACGCTAATTACACCCCTCGCCATGCCAATTATGCATGGACACTATGTCGTATCAATATATGGCCGTTTAGCCGGTTTAAGAGTATAATTCAAAAAACATGGTTAAATTCGGTTAAGAGGTTTCCTATGCCAGACGTCCCCCAACCTGAAGAAAAACACTTTCAAATCCGCGATTCCGAGGAATTCGCCCAAAATCTCGCAAAGGTTGCCGAGCGCACCGGTGATCTCATGGCAACCTTCCTGTCGCCTGAAAAACCCACCGAAGAAAAATCCGCACTTGGCGGTGAGCTGCAACGCATGGCGATGACTTTTTTCGACGTCGGAACACATATTGCCACCGATCCCAAATTGCTTGGTGAAGCTGGTATGGATTTCTGGCAGCGACATATGGCCTTGTGGCAGTCGAGTCTTAAGAGAATGTCCGGCGATGAAGTCTCTCCGGTGATTGAACCACAACGCAGTGACCGTCGTTTTCGCGATGATGACTGGCAGGAAAACCCTGTGTTTGATTTCCTCAAACAATCCTACCTTCTCACTGCCGATTGGGCTCATGAAGTTGTCGAAAGCTCAACCGGTATTGATGAACACACACGCCAAAAGGCCGATTTTTATACCACCCAGATTGCCAACGCCCTTTCGCCCAGCAACTTTGTTTTCACCAACCCGGAAATCTTGCGCAAAACTCTTGAAACCAACGGCGCCAACCTGGTGGCCGGAATTGACCATCTGGCTGAAGATATCGAACGCGGCAAGGGTAAAATTGCCATCAGTCAAACCGACATGGATGCGTTTGAGGTCGGCAAAAATGTAGCCGTCACACCTGGGAAAGTTATTTATCAAAACAGTTTGATGCAACTAATCCAATATTCACCATCAACAGAAAAAGTGTTTAAAAAGCCACTGTTGATCATACCGCCATGGATCAACAAATATTACATTCTCGACCTCAATGAAGAAAAATCCTTTGTCAAATGGTGTGTCGATCAGGGCCACACAGTGTTTATAATTTCCTGGGTTAATCCCGGACCAGAGCTCGCCGACAAGGGTTTTGAAGATTATATGGACGAAGGCATCATCGCTGCTCTGGACGCAATCGAAGCAACAACCGGTGTCGATGAAATCAATGCCATCGGCTATTGCGTCGGCGGCACATTGTTGTCGATGACGCTGGCCTATATGGCGGCCACCAACGACAATCGCATTACCGCTGCCACGTTCTTTACCACCCAGATTGATTTTGAACTGGCGGGCGAATTACTGGTTTTTGTCGATGAGGAACAGGTCCGCGAAATTGAGGAGGAGATGGCGGAAAAAGGCGTGTTTGAGGGTCGTAAAATGGCCAACGCCTTCAATCTGTTGCGTTCAAACGACCTCATCTGGTCTTATGTGGTCAACAATTACCTGCTTGGCAAAGACCCCTTCCCTTTCGATCTTTTGTTCTGGAATTCCGATTCAACCTCCATGCCCGCCGCCATCCACAGCAGTTATTTGCGCAACTGCTATCTCGACAACAATCTGGCAACGGGAAATTTTGCCCTCAAAGGTATCACCATCGATTTCAGCAAAATTAAAATCCCGATCTACAATCTCGCCACCAGAGAAGACCACATAGCGCCAGCCAAATCAGTCTACAAAGGCGCAAAACTGTTTGGCGGCCCGGTAAAGAACGTCCTTGCAGCCTCAGGCCACATTGCCGGAGTGGTCAACCCGCCTGATAAGCAGAAATACGAATACTGGACCAATACGGCCAAGCCCACCACTCTTGAAAAATGGCTGGAAAAAGCCCAGTCACACCCCGGCTCGTGGTGGCCTGACTGGCAAAAATGGATATCACGCAAATCAGGCCCAAAAGTAAACGCCCGCCCCCCCGGCGGCCCTCTGGGTGTTATTGAAGACGCGCCAGGCTCTTATGTAAAGAAGAAGGCTGAGTAGTGTGTGCAACAATGTTTTTACAAAATCATGCGCATAATATATGCTCATTCAAGGAAACATTTCTATTATGCAATCACAGATTTTACCTAAAAAGCCAACCAACCTGAGTTTAGACCAGGGGTTGCTGAACGAAGCCAAAGAGCTTGGAATTAACTTGTCCAGGGCAGCTGAAACCGGATTGAGAAAAGCCGTTTCTCAGGCAAAATCGGAAAGCTGGAAGAAAGAAAATGCCGAGGCTTTGCAAAGCTCACGAAGCTGGGTCGATCAACACGGTCTGCCTTTGGCTAAGTACAGACAGTTTTGATGGCCAAGTATGATATCTATGCCGGCGTTGGCGACATCGCCTATGTGATTGACGTGCAGTCTGAATTGCTGGAGGGGTTGAACAGCAGGGTTGTTGTACCTTTGATGGCGATGGATGAAGCCCCCCTGCCAGCCAGAAGACTGAACCCGGTTTTTGAAATTGACGGCATAGATCATGTGATGGTGACCCAGTTCATGGCGTCGGTACCTGCATCCATCCTGAAGGACACTGTTGGTAACCTGTCCAGCAGGCATGACGAGATTACCAACGCAATAGACATGGTATTTCAGGGATTTTGAGAAATTACAGTGTTGGCCAGACTATACATCAGGCCGCAACCACAAACTGCCCCATCATTCCGGCATCCTCGTGTTCGAGGATATGGCAATGGTACATGTAAGGTCTATCCGGGTCAGTGTAGTCTGAAAAATTCAACAACAGCTTCACTACTTCTCTTGGGGCAACTACCACTGTATCTTTCAGCCCCATTTCACCCGGTGCCGGGGGCGCTCCATTGCGCTCAAGTATCCGGAATTGCACATCGTGAATATGAAACGGATGCGGCATCATTGACGTATTTTCTATCTGCCAGATTTCGCTGGTGTTAACACGCACGGTCTCATCAATACGGTTCATATCCATTGTTTTGCCATTAATTGAAAAGGAGCCGCCACCCATCATCATCATGCCGCCCATTTCCAAAACAAACCGCCGCGTGCGCACAGCCTTTGTCGCATCGGGCTGCTCCAGACTGATAAGGCGTTGGGGAATTTCAGGAGATTTGGCACGCTGGCCATTGGGCCTGATATCAAGCACCTCAAAGGCCAGATCATCCCCCATCATCCTGTCCATCATCATACCGCTATTGGGTGTTGCGAAGGTGCGCAGTCGAACCGGCTGGCCATCGGACACATCAACGATGATTTGCGCCCGCTCCGCTGGAGCAAGAGTGATTTGAGTTGTTTCAAACGGGCTTTCCAGCAAGCCGCCATCTGATCCTATTTGCTGGAATGTGCGGCCATCGTCAAAACCGATGGTGTAAAACCGGGCGTTGGATCCGTTCAACAGTCGCAGGCGCACCTTATTTGTACGCGCCTCAAAATAGGGCCGCACCGTACCGTTGACCAGCAGAACATTGCCGCGCATGCCCATCATCAAACTTGGCATCGAGGTGCTGTATAGAAACGATCCATCGCCATTAAATGCGCGATCCTGCAAAACCAGCGGGATATCATCGACACCATACTCAACTGGCAGATCAAGACGAGAGGTTTCCTCATCATCCACGTAAATCAGTCCCGCCAGCCCCTGATAGACCTGAGGCCCGGTACGAGGCACCATATGGGAATGATACCAGAACATCGAAGCGCGCTGCTTGACTGTAAATGTCGTCGACCAGGTTTCCCCTACTTCAATGACCTGATGAGGCCCACCATCTGCGCTGGCCGGTAAATGCAGCCCGTGCCAGTGCAGTGTGCTGGGTTCACCGATTTTGTTGGTGACGTTCATTTGCACA